>DAIQNU010000385.1:0-3387 GCA_036788235.1 Cyclobacteriaceae bacterium | reverse complement strand
CATCAAACTCATCTTTTTGTATATCACTTCTGATCTGTTCAAATGAGCCATTTGCACCTTTGAACAAAGGAATTTTACCATAGACATTGCACAATTGCATGACCCTTTTAGCCTCGTCATAGTGGCCTTGTATGTCGCCCCCATTAAAGGTGGCATTTACAGTTACAGCCAATGTATTGAAAATGTCACTGTTGAAAAATAGGTAAGCCATTGCATGTTGATCGTCCAATTCATTGTTGGCATCAGTGTCAAATATCACTTTGAATCTGTTGTCTTCAGCTATTGCTGGTTCATTTACTTTTTTAATTTCACATGCTACAATAACCAACACTATAGCAAATGCAGCAAGTACTTTGGAGAAAAAGTTTCGAAAATAAATGTTTCTTGAAATTTTCATTGCTCGTATATTTTTAATGTTAAATTTTTACCAAATCAATGTATATATGCTAAGCATAGTTTAAATATACCAATTAATTAATCCCTATAAGTGAAAAATAGATTAAAAGTATATTTGTGATTTCGGCTCATTCGAAGAATAAATAATGGCTTCCGTTATTTGAACATCATATCCCTTGGGTACATGCACTACTTCCAGCCGAATTGTATGATCTCCTTCGGGCAAATCGTAGTTCCAAACCAACTCAAGTTTACGTACCAGCCACTCTGTAGGCATTTTTATTCTTTCGGTTAATTCATCATTTATATACACGTCTACCTCAAGTACAGCGTCATCGATTTGTGAATTCAATTTGCGTGCATTTCCTGCCAACACAAACCCACTGCCACTGAAGTCTACACTGTAGCTGGTTTTATCCTGATGAATACTTGTCCATATTCTTTTGCGCTCAGTAGGGTACAAGCCTTCAAAACCAATTTCCAGGGGCATAGTCTTAGGTGTTTGATATTTTATTGAAACACTTTCTCCCAGGTCTTCGCCACCATTTCTTACTGCCATTTCTATGGCATGTTTCTGGCCAATTTCATAGACTTTATTTAATGACATTTCGGTAAATTTAAAATTCATGTCTTCTACCTTGTCAATACCTTGCTTCCAATAGTCTGGTATATTGCTGTAGCCGATCATGGTGCCAAGAATACCAGCTGCATTGGCAGGGTTGCAGTCAGAATCATAACCACACCGTGTGCTTATATCAATAGTTTTTCCATAATCACCCTGGCCATACAAGAGGCCGATGACAATATAGGCCGCATTTATTTTGGCATCAATATTAAAAGCTCTGAATACGCCTTCGGGACAACCCCGATCAAACGTCCATTTTTTTTGTGCTTCAAACC
The DNA here is from genome assembly GCA_036788235.1 of Cyclobacteriaceae bacterium. Classification (GTDB taxonomy): domain Bacteria; phylum Bacteroidota; class Bacteroidia; order Cytophagales; family Cyclobacteriaceae; genus JAFIEV01. The sequence continues at coordinate 2,091 of DAIQNU010000385.1, read as the reverse complement.
AGGTTCTTTTCCAATCGTCGGGATATTGCTTATGCCATGAGATCACATCGGCTATACATTGATGAAATTCGCTTCCTGCGGGAATAGATTTCAAAGCCTCTTCAACCACAAAATCCATATCAATATGTACAAAGGCTAAAGCATACATCGCCGCTACATATATTCCACCATACACACCATCGCCATAGTTCATAATATGACCTATTTTATCACCAATTTCAGCTGCAGAATTCACCATGCCCGGTGACATCAATCCGGCAAAGTCAGCTTCGATCTGAAAATCAATGTCGTCTGAATGCGGATTGTTTTTCCAATGACCAGAGGCCGGAGGCAAAATGCCATTTAATATGTTATACCGCGCTGCTTGGTTAGCATGCCACAATGGATATTCTGCATTGGCAAATGCTTGAGCATGGAGTGAGTCAGGGGCATCAAGCCCAAACTTTTCGAATACATCTACAAAAGTTAAATCCATGTACACATCATCATATAATCCAGGACTGTTTTCGTACCACCAAAGCATTTGGTGCTCATCCCAAGGGATGGGAACCTGATCGCCGATCATAGTGCCATTAAACTTAAATTCTGTCGGCCCACCATAGGTACAGCCAATAACCTGGCCCGCCCAACCTCCTTTTATTTTGTCCTGTAAGATAGATTTCGAGATTTCGATCAGATCTCCATCTTGGTGCTGATTTTTATCTAAATCAGGTTTTCTTGGGCTACATGCCAATAGGGTCAAGACCAACAGCGAGTAAAAAATTGAATGCGTTTTCATATTGGGTTAATTATGTTTATCTCAATTCTTAATGTTATCAAGTTGTTCTATTTAAATTTGATGGACAGCGTTTGTCTTATATTTCATCAATAATGACTATTCTAATCAAAATGATCTAATTCAGATAAGTAAGGAATGGAAGATTGAGCTCCCATTTTAGTTACTGCAAATGCTGCGGCCTTATTGGCAAAAATGACGGCATTTTCGAGACTATTACCATCTGCTATACTTACCGCCAGCGCTCCATTGAAGGTATCCCCGGCAGCAGTGGTATCAAGTGCACTAACCCTGGGAGCAGGGATCATTTTTTCAATATTTTTATTAAATAAAAAAGCTCCATTAGCACCCATAGTTATTATTACTGTATGGACACCCTTTTCAGTTAAATGCTTTGCGGCCATCCTTGCTGAATCTATATCTTTTACCTTAATACCCGTCAATAATTCTGTCTCAGTCTCATTGGGCGTAATGATGTGTAAAGCGTCAAATATATCATCTGGTAATGGAGTAGCAGGTGCAGGGTTTAATATTACTTTTTTGTTGAGGCTACTAGCTTTTTTTACGGCATAAATTATGGTTTCGAGGGGCACCTCTAATTGGACCAATAGTATGCTCGCTTTTTCAATTAATGTATCTGCAAGGTCAATGTCCTTTTTATTGAGCATCATATTAGCGCCAGGAGCAACAACAATGCAGTTTTCGGCATGCTTATCAACGGTTATCTGGGCTACTCCTGAAGGGCTCTCTGGGTCGATATACACTGCCGAAACCTCAATGCCCTCTTGAATGAGATTTTGTATAGCCTGCTGCCCAAACACATCTTGACCGACCTTACTGATAAAGCTTACCTGGCCGCCGAGTCTTGCGGCAGCTACCGCCTGATTAGCACCTTTGCCGCCTGGGTTCATCAGGAATTTACCGCCCAGGATGGTCTCACCCGGCACAGGAAAATGATCTGCAACAATCACCATATCTGTATTAGTGCTGCCGACCACTACAATTTTTTCCACTTGTATTTTTTTAGGTTTATTGTTGAATAAATATATTTTATTGATCTAACTATTCTAAACCAATATGTTTGTAGATTCACAATTATAAAACAATTAAAAGTAAAGTAAATATCTGTAAATCAAGTGATTAAAAGTAATTTAATTATCATTTATAAATGACTCAGTTTCGCGCATGAATTTACAGCAAAATTTGGAGGGCTCTGCTTCATTTTTGTTATTTAAACACGATTTTTCAATTTCCATTTACTACAAAACATGAAAGGAGTTGATGACCCTGAAAGGGTCAAATTATAATAACCACGG
>DAIQNU010000384.1:2057-3397 GCA_036788235.1 Cyclobacteriaceae bacterium | reverse complement strand
GCCATTGCCTAAAGCTACAGCCCATTTTTCCAAAGGTCGCATTCCAGGTGTGGTTTTTCGGGTGTCCAAAATCTTTGCCTGGGTGTGCGCTATTTTTTGTACCAAATTATGGGTTGCAGTAGCGATACCGCTCATTCGCTGCATACAGTTCAACACCAACCTTTCGGCACTTAAAATCGATTGGGCCTTTCCTATCAACTCAAAAACTACCTCACCGGGCTCAACTTTTTCACCATCGTTTTTATACACTGTGATTTTCAATGTATTATCAACAATGTCAAAAATTTGCAATGCCAGTTCTACACCTGCCAATACGCCTTTATCCTTAGCCAGTATTTGCGCCTTACCTTGGTGATCAGATGGCAATGTGGCTAAAGAAGAATGATCTCCATTGCCCAAGTCTTCCGACAAAGTGCTACGGATGAAATTATCGAGATATTCTTTTGTAAGGTATGCGTTTTTCACGGCACAAAAATAGGAAATGGACTGCATTCCCCTTGGTAGGATCGAAAAAAATATAATAATATTTATTCCCTGCTGAAATCCATCAAATCTATGAGATAGACATCGTTAACTTTTTTGATGTAAATCAACACCCGAAATGAGCCATTGTCGAAGGTATACTTACCAATGACATAGGTTAGACCTTGCTTTGAAGAGCCTTGATGTATGTATTGAAAATCTGAAGTTGGGTATTTTTTGAAAAAATCGCGCATAACAAATTCTGCCTGTGTACGACTATAGTTTGATTTTTCACCATCGAAACTCATTTCTACGGTATTATTAAATAGCTTTATCAAATCACGGCTACTCCCGGCCTTGAGTGAGGCACGCAAACTATTTATCATATCAGCTTGCGCAAAAAGTGTTTTTGATCCCGTTAAAATGACAAGTAGGAAAAAAATAAAAACTGGTAATAGTCGTTTTTTCATATGAAATGCGAGTGAAAATAACAAAAATAATTCAAATCTAATGCCATCTCCTTTTTAATTTTTAAGCAAATGCACAATTATCTTATTCAGGTAATTATTTATGAGACATTCAGCAAATGCAGCAATTATTACGCCAAACTATGAATTTTATTCGATCCTCAAAAGCACCCGGGAATTGTGGTGGGTAAATATGTGATTTGTTAAATGAAACTTGGTTCTCAATTTCTATAAACTAGCCATGCGATTGTTTTTTTCAAGGATTTATTGGTTAATATTTTGAATAGGGACTGATAAGGATAATTGAAATCCCATTTATAGTCCCAACTTGCATACAGCTCATATTTATTCCCTACTTTCGTTACCATAATATAATTTCGATTATGAAATCCCTGATTCCGTATTTACTTT
>DAIQNU010000384.1:0-2047 GCA_036788235.1 Cyclobacteriaceae bacterium | reverse complement strand
TTGAAGGTAGCCGAGGGAGACCAGTTCCGTATTTACTTTTATTTTCCGCTGTAGCCTGTCAGCCCTCAAGCCCGCTTGAGCTCGATAGACCAGTTTTTTATGACGTCAATGGTCTATTGCAAAATCAGGCAAGCAAACTAAGTGACGCCAAAGTCGGTATTTTTAAGCACGCCTCGCTCGATACAGCGATAAGTTCGCAAAATATACTTTTCTACGATTCGCTTTGGAAGCACGAACTTGAAATATTTAAAGAAATAGATCTTAACTCACCAGCCTTGAAGGCTCTTTACCAAACCAGTGAAACCCTTACCGATAGCGGAAAATGGGTTGTATATACCACCAGTTCGATTGCCGAATCTAAAGTTGAGGAACTCAAGATTTTCTTCCCAAGTTCGAAAGATTCGCCAGAATATATTCAGGCAATAGTCAAATACCAAAACACATTGTTTACTTCCTACAGAACCCTTGATCTACACTTTGAAGAAAAAGGTAAAGAGGGTCATTTATTGAAAAAGTATGAAATAAATGGATGGCAAATTATGATCGCCAGTGATACTGTGAGATACTCTATTAATGGCAAACCTCAGTTTTCTGAAAAAAGTAATTAAAGGTTATGACTTTAATAATTTGAGAGTAAATGGCAACAATAGCAATTAATCAAAAGCTCTGCATGGTTATTAGTTTTTGATACAAACCATTGAGGCTCATTAACTCTTGATGGTTGCCACGCTCCACAATTTCACCATCTTTCACCACCAATATTTCATCGGCATGTTGTATGGTGCTAAGTCTGTGCGCAATAACCAGCGATGTTCTATTTTTCATCAGGTTAAATATGGCATCCTGGACAAGCATTTCCGATTCGGAATCGAGGGCAGAGGTAGCCTCATCTAGTATCAAAATATCCGGGTTTTTCAAAACAGCCCTGGCAATACTGATGCGCTGCCGTTGTCCACCCGACAATCTTGAGCCTCGTTCACCAACCAGGGTCTGATAGCCATGCTCCATTTGCATTATAAAATCATGCGCATTAGCAATTTTTGCTGCTTTTTCTACCGCTTCTATTTGAATATTCTTTTGGCCAAAAGCTATATTGTTAAAGACGCTATCGTTGAACAGTATTGATTCTTGTGTAACAATTCCCATGAGCTTTCTTACCGATTCAACCTTGTATTCTTTAAGTGATTTGTCATCAATATATACTCCACCCTTATCAGGATCATAAAACCTGGGAACCAAATCGGCTATGGTCGATTTACCACCACCAGAAGGCCCTACTAGCGCAATCGTTTTTCCTTTTTGTATAGTGAAATTGATGTTTTTCAAAACAGGCTCTTTATCATAACTGAACTGCACATTTTTAAATGATATTTCCTTTTCCATACCTTGCAATTCTATGGCTTTGGGGTTATCTGATATCTGAGGACTTGTATCGATTATGGTAAAAATACGTTCTGCTGAGGCTATACCACGCTGAACACTGGCTATAGCTTGATTGATATATTTGACCGGATTGAGCACTTGCGTGAATATGGCCAAATAAGTCATAAATGTACTGGGCTCCATTATTTGTTCTGTAAGTACCAGATTGCCCCCATATAGCAAAATACCTGCAACCGCACTTATCCCCAAAAATTCTGAGACCGGACTCGCCAACTCAAACCGCCGCGACATCGACATATTGAGTCGGGCATAGTTATTTACTTCGGTATTAAATATTTGATTTATATAGCCTGTGGCATTAAAAGCCTTAATCACGCGCATGCCTCCCAAAGTCTCATCGAGTATATTCAATGTACGACCGAGCGATTCTTGATTTTCACCAGCCTTTCTTTTCAGCTTTTTTGAAATACCGGATATGAGAAATCCAGAAACAGGCAAAAGCAATAAAGTAAATAAGGTCAGTTGATACGACATGTAAAACAGCATGCCAAAATACATGATTAGTATAAAGGGTTCTCTGAACAATACTTTTAAGGATTGTGCTACGGAGTTTTCAATTTCCTGTACGTCATTCGTGACCCGGGACATAATATCGCCTTTGCGC
>DAIQNU010000383.1:0-3428 GCA_036788235.1 Cyclobacteriaceae bacterium | reverse complement strand
TATTTGGAGTGATTATACCCTGGATTGTCAATTTCATCTATTTATTAGGTATACGTCCCCATCAGCATATCGACCTGACTCCATATAGCTTTATAGCCACTTCATTGTTAATAAGCTATGGACTCCTAAAGTATCAATTTTTAGACATTTTGCCTTTGGCGCGCTTAAAAATTTTAGAGGGTATTAGAGAAGGTTTTATGGTTTTAGATACCGACATGCGAATTGTAGAGGCCAATTATACCATGGAGAAATTTGTCGTTGGCAATTCATCCAATTTGATAGGCAAGCCTATAAGTGAGGTATTTCATAGAGATTATAAGTTTATCAATTTGATAGGACGACAAAAGAATGAAAAAATTGAGCTTGATTTAGATACCAGCCACGGCATCAAAACTTTTGAAGTAGCCATTTCCAGTATATATGACAATAATATTTTTTGTGGTACGCTTCTTTTATTTTGGGATGTGACTGAGCGAAAAAAAGCTGGTGAAAACCTTAAAAAAGTAAATGAGGAGTTGCAGACCTTGAATCAATTGAAACTACGTATTTTTTCGATCATTGCGCATGATTTAAGAAGTCCACTGGCCAACTTGGTTGGGCTAATAAATTTTGCAGACACTGGAGATATTGCGGGGTCTGATATTAAAAAATATTTACCTTCACTTTCTAAAAATATTGGCGATACAAGCTTACTTCTCGATGATTTGTTTAACTGGGCTCGCAGTCAGATGGACGGTGAAAAGATTAATATGGAGCTTGTGGATTTACGCGTAGCTGCGAATGGAATTTTAAGAATGTTTGAAAGTAAAATCCTGGAGAAGCAAATCCGCTTAGAAAATGAATTAGGCTATGAAGTGAAAGTATATGCTGATCAAAGTATGCTGGCCTTTATCCTGAGAAATCTTATTGCCAATGCCATTAAATTTTGTCGGGAAGGCGATACAATATCTCTTACGGCCAATCAACAAGGAGATGATACACTAATCTGCATTCGCGACACTGGTGTGGGCATGGATCAAAATACATTGCAAAAATTGTTTAGCAATGAAATCATTTCCAAAACCGGTACTAAAAAAGAAAAAGGTACTGGGTTAGGATTAAAGCTCTGCAAAGATTTTGCCCAGAAAAATCAAGGCAAAATATGGGCGGAAAGTGAATACGGTAAAGGCAGCAGTTTTTACTTCACGCTCAAAAGCAAAGCAGGGCAGATCAATGTTCAGGCAAGTTAATTTACTAAAGTTTCGCACATGAATTTACAGCAAAATTTGTAGGTCTCTGCTTCATTTTTGTTATTAAAACACTGTTTTTCAATTTCCATTTACAAATGGTGGTTGGCCGTTGGCACAACCACGGCACAAAGGTGTAGATGACCCTGAAAGGGTCAAATTATAATAACCACGGGTGTAAACCCGTGGTACTAGCAAAAAAATATCTAGTTTTGGCGGAATTTTTGCTTTTTTCGCAAAAATTGTGACAAAACTGATGCCTGCGAAACTTGAGTAAGTTAAATCAGATCGGCAACACCTTGTAAAACATAGTGCGGTCTGAAAGGAAAATTATCAATGTGCTGCTGCATAGTAATACCACTCAACACCAGCACTGTGTCGATCTCAGACTCTATGCCGGCAATTATATCCGTGTCCATTCTATCACCTATAATTACCGTCTCTTCTCTTTTGCTCATGAGTTTCTTCAGGGCATTTCGCATCATAAGTGGATTGGGTTTTCCAAGAAAATAGGCAGATTTACCAGTTGCCAGTTCTATGGGGGCAATCAAAGCTTTGGTTGCCGGAGCAATGCCGTTTTCAATCGGCCCGGTAAGATCAGGGTTTGTACCAATCAGGTTTGCCCCTTTAATGACCAGATTCACCGCTTGTTCAATTTTATCGTAGCTATACGATCGCGTCTCACCCACAACCACATAGTCAGGGTCTACATTGTTCATTGAATAGCCCACATTATATAAGGCATTGAGCAATCCCGCTTCACCAATGACAAAAGCACTGCCATTGGGTATCTGCGTGGAAAGAAACATGGCCGTAGAAAGCGCAGAAGTATAGAAATGTTCTTTTTCGACATTTACACCAAGTCGTGCCAGCTTGTCTTGCAACTCTCTGGGCGACCTTTCACTTGAATTGGTGAGGAAAAGGAAATTCTTGTTGGCTTCATGCAGCCATTTTATAAATTCCTTTACCCCTGGCAAAAGCTTATTGCCATGGTAGATCACGCCATCCATGTCTATGATAAAAGCCTTTTTGGATTTTATTCGCTCTAGATTTTCAATTTGATTGGTGATTTCCATAGTTGGTTTTTTAATGGAGAATGGATAATGGCAATATGAAAATTAATAGTTGAAAATGGATAATTGAGAATGGATCAAGCTTGCGCCAAATATCGTTCATTGTTTATGTGTAAAAAAAGGCAGACAATCCTCAAATAAACACCAGAGCACCGAAATATCAAAATCTGACTATAATTCTTTGAGAAGCTTTTCAAGCATAAGTGGTCGGGTATACATGGTCAGGTTTCCATCTTCGTCGATCGGCCACATTTCCTTTGGGCGATCCCAGTACAGTTCCAGTCCATTTTCATCAGGATCGTCAAGGTACAAAGCCTCTGATACTCCATGGTCTGAAGCGCCAGTAAGTGGATATCCATGATCCAAAAGGCGTTTTAAAATGAATGCCAAATCTTTGCGCTCGGGATACAATAGTGCCACATGGAATAATCCCGCTGTATTTTTGGGTGAGGGCGGCGCTCCTAAACTGTGCCAGGTATTTAATCCTATATGATGATGGTAGCCGCCAGCAGAAATAAATGCAGCACTTTCACCGTATTTCATCATAAGATCAAAACCCAACACTCCACAATAAAAATCCATGGATCGTTCGAGGTTTGAAACTTTGAGGTGTACATGACCGATTTTAGCCCCGGCAGGCATTTTATATATTTCCATACATTTTATGTTTAAAGTTATGACAAATGTTGGGATAATTACATTACCGGTAACTTATTTGCCCGACTTCCGCATAATAACAATGTTTCGGAAAAATGAAAAAGAAAAGGCCATTGACTCCTTTCTCAAGATAGAATTTGAAAATGCTGATTTTCTATTCTTATTGATCTGTACCGAATTGCCAGACTTTAACCCATCTGTTATTTTAGCTCCGGGATATACTCCCCCCTCGAGGGGGGTTGGGGGGGGTGTCCGCCGGTAAAGAAAGTAGTGTTCATTTTCTTTTACCCCGTCATTTCTTCTATTACCTGAAGCAATTCATTCAACACCCAACCCATATCGCACTTAATGTCCATATCATCTATTCTGTAGAATCTGATTCCTAAATTCTCTAACCTTTTTTGTCTATTTTTATCATAGTCATACTTGCTTTCATGATCATGACTATCTCCGTCAATTTCTATAGCCAACA
>DAIQNU010000382.1:0-3433 GCA_036788235.1 Cyclobacteriaceae bacterium | reverse complement strand
TTTCTAATCTATAAAATATAAGGAAAGTTGGATTATCTAAAGGGATGGGCTAAAGCCACATCCCAATTGATGGCTAATCACGCTTGAAATAGGTGTCTCGGCTCACAGTTTCTTGTATATGATCACAACTCTAGACTTACGCCATGTTTATCGCCATCTATCTTCCATTTTCTAAGTAAACCAACTGCTGCACGAATATCATAAAATTTCCGATTGCTATCTCCAATTTCTTTTAATAGATCAATCACTGCTTGCTGCACCTCCTCGCTTTCATTTTCCACATTATCAATAGCATTGAGCGCATGTGCGCGTGCATGTGAATTTGGGGATTGCAAAGAAGATAACAGCGCATTCAATCCAATATTCTTTTCACCCAACTTATACGAGGCTTCAGCAGCTACAATGGCTACATTTACCGATGGATCATTGGTAGCTGCCTTAAGTTCAGTCATGGCTGACCTGGCATTTTCGCCCTGAATAAGGAGACCAGTAGCTCCCCAATAGCGAATGGCAGCATCGTCTGATTGTAAAAAGCTAATCAATTTCTGTACATCTGCATCGGGTTTACTTGCTTCTTCTGCGGCATCTATCAGGCTAGACACACTTACTTCTCCTGATCGCATGTAGTCAAAGGCGGCAGTATTTTCCGTTCGATCAATCAGCTCAGCTTCGGGTATAAATCCTGCATCGTTTATGGCTAACATCCAATCTTTATTGGCCTGGCGCAATCTTGCCAGCACTTCCTTGTATTGAGGATCAGAAGCCAGGTTATGGACTTCCCAGGGATCATTTTCAGTATCGTACAACTCTTCTACGGGTTTAGTGTTCCAAAATGCACTTTGAGTTTCATTACATTCACCTGCTTTGTACGCTGCCTCCCATGAGCGCATAGATGGTGCTCGCCATAAATAGTCAATATATTGCCCATAAATACGAAAAGGCATGTAATTTTTGATGTAGCGGTATTTATGATCGCGTACCGCACGGCTCAAGTCATAGCGTTCGTCCATTCTACCTCGAAACATGTGCACATATTCTGGATCACTGGTTTTTTGCTTGCCCAGAAAAGCATGTCCTTGTAAATATTCGGGTATGTTTTCTCCAATTAAGCTCAAAAGTGTAGGCATCAAATCGACAAAACTAACCAATCTATTTACTTCCATACCGGGCTTTTCTGCAGGGTAAAGATGCTTGTATTTCTCTGGTATGTAAACAATAAAGGGAACCCGGGTTCCGGTTTCATATACAAATCGTTTACTGCGCCCCAATACACCACCATGGTCGCCATAGTAAAATACAATGGTATTTTCAGCTTCACCACTTTCTTCGAGCTCAGTCAACATTTCACCCATCCAGGTGTCCATATCTTCTACCTTGTCGTAGTATTGCGCCCAGTCGTGGCGCATCTCGGGAGTTTCGGGGTGATAAGGTGGCAACTGCACCTCTTCAGGACGGTGCCGCAATTGGTCAGATGGTATGGTACTGTGTATTGAACTTTCGTGACAAACGGTAGAATTAAAGATTGCAAAAAACGGCTTGCCCTCTGGTCTATTTTTATAGTGGGCATTCTTGCCAATTTCATCCCATATACTTTGTGTTTGATCCGGATTGATGTTAAAATCTTCTTTTTGACTATTGGTACAATAGTAGCCTGCTGCACGCAGATATTCGGGATACAGCTTTACCAGGTCCGATTTGTCATAAGAACTACGCATGTTTTCATGCCCCCCTGAGTTGGCGTATACTCCAGTAATAATCGTATTTCTTGCAGGAGCGCAAACGGGTGCATTGGCATAGGCATGTGTGTATAGAAATCCATTGGCAGCCAGTTTATCCATATTGGGAGTGGTAGCGAATTCATCGCCATAGCAACCTGCAAATGGACTGTTGTCTTCACTAGTAAGCCATAGTATGTTTGGCAGCGGCAGATCGTCTTCTTTTCGCGCACAGCTCAAACACAACGAACAAGCTAAAAAAATAAGCACGAGCCTTGTAAGAGGCTTTGGAATGGAGAAGGGAAGTGATTTCATAATGGGTAAGGTTAGAATTAAAAAATGCACAAAAAGGTATTTCATAATAATTGGGTGAACATTTCATTGTAATAAAGTGATTTTTGAAAAACGATTTAATTTCATTCAATTTGGCAAAATCACTAAGTAAATTCAAATATATACAGTTTCAGGTATCTTTTTGATTAACATTTCTAATCAAACAGGTATTGAATCTTAGCAAAAAACCTAAATCAGTACTTTAGCTAGACAAAAAATTATATTAATTGTATAAACACCTATTTATAACATATAGGTAACAATTAAATAATATAACAATAACACTTAACATAGGGGTAACAATTTCTTAACATATACTTTTGCCCGCGTTTAGCAGAAATTTTACTATAATTTTAAGTTTTGCGTATATTTTGTATAGTTTTCATTAGTGCTTTTTTGTGCTACAAGTCGGTTTACAGTCAAAAAATCGACACTTTACGCTACTCAGATTCTCAAAAAAAGTGGTATGAGACCACATCCATTAGTGGTTATATTCAGGCTCGTTACAACCGACTTTTAGAGACAAATCCTAATCTGGGTTGCGAACAATGCGACGGAAGCTGGGGAGATGGCGGCGGAATTTCGCTTAGAAGGGTCCGGATTAAGTTTTCAGGCAACCTTGGCAAATACGTTTACTACTACATCCAGCCTGATTTTGCCAGTTCGGCTGGTAGTGGTCAGCATTATGGACAATTGCGCGATGCCTATTTCGAGGTTAGCCCAGACGTGAAAAAAGAATTCAGATTTCGAATTGGTCAAAGCAAAGTTCCTTTTGGTTTTGAAAATATGCAATCGAGCCAAAACAGGCTTTCACTCGACCGCAACGACGCCTTAAACAGCTCAATAAAAAACGAACGTGAACTGAGCACCTTTTTTTACTATACACCTGAGCGAATACAAAAGCTTTATAGAACACTGAATCGCGAGGGACTCAAAGGCTCCGGTGATTATGGGATTTTTGGTTTTGGTGTTTTTAATGGGCAAACAGGCAATGCCCCTGAACTCAACAACCAGCTGCATGTGGTAGCAAGAGTGAGCTACCCTTTTATTATTGGCGAACAAATAATAGAACCAGGTATACAGGGCTACACAGGTAATATTAGCAATGGAACATCAGTGGTGGAAGGCTTGAACTACTTAGACCAGCGAGCTGCCGCTTCATTTGTTTTGTACCCGCAGCCATTCGGGATACAGGCAGAATATAATGTTGGCATAGGACCGGAGTTCAACACCGAAACCAATGCCATTGAAGAAAAGCCACTACATGGCGGGTACGTTACGCTATGCTACAAAATGTTTATTGATGAACAACTGCTATACCCCTTTGCTCGCTACCACTACTATGATGGTGGCAAAAAATTTGAGCGTGATGCCCGTAGTTACGA
>DAIQNU010000381.1:0-3442 GCA_036788235.1 Cyclobacteriaceae bacterium | reverse complement strand
CGTGGAGTAGTTTCCACTCCCCTTCATATTGATTATTAAATCCTTCATTTCTCAAAACACTCCATACTTCTTCTACCGAGATGGCCTTCAGACGATTAATGAGATCCATATCTGTCTTAGGTCGTCCATCAGTCAGACGCTCTCCTGTCCATTCTTGTGTGTAAAATTCGACACTCGCTTTATCTGCAGGTAGCTGAGCCAGAGCCGTTTGACAGCTCATGGCTAGTACAGCCATTACGATTAATATTTGCTTTATCATATCTAGATTTTTTTAATTTTAGGTTTTGATTTTGTGTTGGTATCTGATTCGGTTTCATCAGGTGCACCTTCAATTTTTTTTGAGCGCCACCAAGTGGCAAGTGAGGAGCCTGTTATGTTCATCAAAGGGCCAAATACAGCGGGTGCAAGTCCTACGGTGGCTACCCGCCCCATTTCCATGGCAATGCCCGATGCTAAACCACCATTTTGCATACCCACTTCTAATGATATGGTTCTACAAGTTTTTTCATCCATTTTCAGTAGGCGGCAAATCCAGTAGCCCAATGTGTAGCCCATGATGTTATGGATAAAACAGGCGGCAATCAAAAGTAAGCCCATTTGCATAAGACTTTCACGGCCTGCCGCAGTAATAATGGTAATAATAATGGCTATACCCGCCATGGAAATCTTGGGCATAAGGTTATTGATCCAGGCAATTTTTCCTTTGGTCAAGTGATTGAGTAAAATTCCAAAGGCAATAGGCAAAATTACCATTTTTACAATGCTGATCATCATAGGCCAAAATTCAACAGGCACAAACTCTCCGGCAAGTAGTTTCATTAACAAGGGTGTCATAAGCGGTGCCAATAGTGTTGCTACAGCTGTAAGTGTAACAGAAAGCGCCAAATTGGCTCGAGCGAGAAAAGACATAACATTTGAGGCCAATCCACTAGGCGATGCCCCAACCAATATGATACCAGCGGCTATTTCAGCCGGAAAATCAAATAACAATGCTATTGAAATACCGATCAACGGCATAATTGTAAACTGACAAATAACACCTACAAATACACCGCCGGGCATTTTTACCACCCCTTCAAAATCTTTAATGCTCATTTGTGAACCCATGCCAAACATAATAATTTGAAGCAGTGGAACAATTAATTTGCTGAGTTTGAAATCACCAATACTCAAAAATAAATGTGGGTACGACATTGAAATAGATACTGCAGCCAATATCATTAAGGTGTAGGAAAACCCACGTAGTTTTTGAGTCTTTTGCAAGGCCAACGCTAAAAAAATAAAAAACAGACATAAAAATATACCTGCCGGCAAGTCAACTAAAAACGAAATGCAAAAAGCGATGAAGGAAAGTATGCTTAATGTCAAAAATACACGAAGCAACATTGATTTATCAAGCATAAAAAAGTACTTTAAGGCATTGATTAAATTAAGGCTTTGAAAAGTAAGTTAAATGTATCAATATTTCAAAACTACATATTAAAAACCCCAAAAAAATGAAAAATTTATTTACTAAAAATGTGGCAGAGTCCACCACAAAGACTGGAGTCGCGAACGACAGAAGGTCTTTTATTAAAATGCAGGATTGGGCGGCCTTGCACTCGGACTTATGCTGGACGGTCGCATTGAAGAAGAGATGGAGCACGTAACACAAAAGATACAAAGAAGCTCCAACCCATCAGATTTAAAGATAACAGATGTGCGGATTGCCTGGGTTGAAAAAGCGCCCATGCCATGTCCCATTATAAAAGTAGATACAAATCAGGGAATCTATGGACTGGGTGAAGTACGCGATCATGGAAGTCCCAAATATGCTTTGTTTCTTAAAAGCCGGCTGCTGGGTAAAAACCCTTGCAATGTTGAGCAGGTGTTCAAAATTATAAAACAATTTGGTGGACATGGCCGACAAGGTGGTGGTGTTTCTGGAATCGAAATGGCGCTGTGGGATTTGGCCGGCAAAGCCTATGGCGTGCCTGTGTATCAAATGTTAGGTGGTAAATATCGGGATAAAATTCGCTTATATGCCGATACTGACCAGTCCAACGATCCTAAAGTATATGCGCAAAGAATGAAAAAACGTGCTGAAGATGGCTTCACATTTTTAAAAATGGATTTCGGTATCGGGTTGATTAGAAATACACCTGGTGCACTGGTAGGTGCCGGTGCATGGGATTTTAAAAAACAATGGACAAATGAAGCCAATAGCTATGGCAGTACGAAACATCCATTTACGCGAATTCAAATCACTGACCTGGGGCTGGAGAAACTTGCAGAATATGTACATAGTGTCCGGGATATCATTGGCTACGACATTCCCCTAGCGGCAGATCATTTTGGCCATTTCGATGTCAACTCCTCTATTAGGTTGGGCAATGCGTTAGAGAAATATCAATTGGCCTGGCTCGAAGATATGATACCCTGGGAATTCACAAGTCAATGGGCTGAAATTACCAGAGCCATTAACACCCCTACCCTAACCGGTGAAGATATTTTCCTTAAAGAAGAATTCATCAAGCTTATCGATGCCAATGCGGTAGATATGGTTCACCCTGATTTGGCTTCAGCCGGAGGCATATTGGAGACCAAAAAAATTGGCGATTATGCTGAAGAAAAAGGAATAGCTATGGCAATGCACTTTGCCGGAACACCTATATCGTTTATGGCCAATGTACATTGTGCCGCAGCTACACAAAACTTTGTAGCCCTAGAGCATCATTCGGTTGACATACCTTGGTGGGAAGATCTGGTAACTGGCATTGATAAACCAATTGTTGAAAATGGATACGCTAAAGTACCCGAAAAACCCGGATTGGGCGTTGATTTAAACGAAAAAGTAATAAAAGAGCATCTAATGCCCGACACTGAGTATTTTGCACCTACCAAGGAATGGGACAAAGACCGTTCTTGGGATAGAACCTGGAGTTAATATACTCGCGCAGGTAAGGGGAATATTATTACAATCATTATAAGCGTTAATGCACATTGTAAACAATATAGTAATAGATGAATGAAAAGAAGAGACTTTATTATAAATAGTGGTGCCGCTAGCTTGGGGGCATTGGCTTTTCCAAATATAGTTCTGGGTCACAAATTTAAGACCTACAAACTGGCTTTGGTAGGAAGTGGCTGGTGGGGGATGAACATCTTGCGCGAAGCCATGTCCGAGGGCAGTGTGCAAGTAGTTGCTCTCTGCGATCCGGATAGTGAAATGATGCAGCAATCGGCCACTGAGGTGAAAAAACTATCGGGTAATAAGGTGAAGCAATACACCGACTACCGTGAAATGCTGGCCAAAGAAAAACCTGAAATAGTAATCGTAGCCACACCAGACCACTGGCATGCTTTAATTGGCATAGCAGCATTGCAAGCGGGTGCCCATGTGTACCTCGAAAAGCCCATTGGGCATACCATTGATGAGGGCAAAGCTCTCGTGGCAGCCACT
>DAIQNU010000380.1:0-3450 GCA_036788235.1 Cyclobacteriaceae bacterium | reverse complement strand
TGAGTTTCTGGTTGATATTTCTTGCGCGGGTAACCAGGTAATGCGAGCGATCAAGTCCTGTTACATTTTTATGACCTCGCTTGGCCATTTCTAATGAATGGCGACCTTGACCACAACACAAATCGAGGATTTTACTATCCTTGGCAGGATCAAGGATCTTAAGGAAAAGATCTACTTCATGCTCTGTCATGGCTGTATTTTCTACCACGTCGCCATCAGTGCGTAAATAATTGGCATTGAAAATTTCACGCCACCAGTCAGCCTTTACATAGCTTTCGAGATTTTCGACAGGGCCAAGAATTTGTGTAAGGGAGCTTTTTTTCTTTTTGCTACCACTAGAGGGTTTCACATTGTTTGTTTTCATTTTTTCTTTAAAGGTATTGGTATGAGAGGTTCTTTAAGGTTATAAGTATATGATGGTAAAAGGTTGCATTGAGAAGTACAATGCTATTTGAGTGCCTGCCCGGGTGGCAACACTCCAAAGGCCATTATCGGGAATCCGGGGAAGCTCAATGAAGAGTCAGACTGTCCTAAAATCAGTGCATCACTTCCTGCATAAATGGTCTGTTGTAGTCTGCCGAATGCATTGTAAATACGGGCTATGGCCTGCTTTTTTTTCACAAAGCTGCCTTGAGGTTTCAGAAACCGGATGATTCCGCTCGTGGAGCTAAGTGGCTCTTGTGAGTACTGAAGTATTTGCCCCTTGATTTGCGCAGCATAAGGTGGAATTTGCAAACTTTCAACTTGCTGGGTCATGCCATACCACGACAATATGTTCCAAATCGACTCCACTCCATGCAAAATGTTCTTTTCATTGATCACAAATGACTCGCCCAATTCTAAAGTCAGGGAAGCAATATCACGATCGAGCAAACTGCCAGCCAGCGTTCCGGTTATATCGTCGGTTTCTCGTACTACAGGCAGTCCGGTGGCAAATGCAGCATCCAAGGTTTTGTTGACAGCACTTTCTGGATTGTCATTTTTATCACAATCGACCACGGCATACGGTATGGATTTGCGCCAATCGTTGTGGAGGTCAATGACAAGATCCGGTTTCTTTGCACAGATTTTTTCTATGATCATATGGGCAATTCGCTGCGCAAGCGATCCTTTGGGGTCGCCAGGAAAAGCTCTATTGAGGTCTTCCCTACTAACAGAAATATTTCGGGAGACGTTTTCAAAACCAAAGGGATTTGCCAACGGAAAGGCATTTACAGTGCCACAAAGCAAATTGCTTCGCAGGCGTTTGAACAATTCCTGAATTGTGACAGTACCGCCCAGTTCATCTCCATGGATACAGGCAGTAAGCCAAATGGTTGGGCCAGGCTGATCCGATTGTATTGACATAAGCGGGATACGCCGACTGGAAAGGTCAGATCCGGTGATGATCCGTAAAAATGAATACCTGAGTTTGGTATGCTTTTTCAATTGTATGTCATATTAACATAAAAATTACTATGTCGATTTCAAGGTTGACATTTTCTGTAAGCTACAAACAAATGAACGGAAATGCCATTAGCAAGTCGATGATTTACCTCAGTAAACATCCGAAAAACAGACTTTATCAATTGCCATTTCACTTCTAACCGCTGATTTAATTACCCGTCACACCACTTGAATAACACCGAAAAATTTTGCAATGGTAGCATAAAAAAGCATCATATTTTCAAATAAATATCAAATTATTTTAGGCAAATTTTTTCACGCTCATCTATCTGATTTTCAATATGTTACAAACATAAATCTAGTTGATGAAATTGACCAATTGGAATTGCCAACATCCATGATGAAAATGAGTGCTTAATAAGGTTGTTAATGGAAAAATTTGGTTTGATCTAACCAGGCTAATCTACAACGCAATTGATTCATTCCCTGTTTTTGACTTGTGAGGAAGAGTGGACTAAAGCCACATCCCAATTGATGCAATAGAAGTAAGTTTATAAAAGGATTAAGTATTCAACTTTAAACTTTTTTAGGACGAGACACAATGGAACTATACACAACACCAAAAGTGATGGTAACACAAAAACCTACATTTACTATATACTGGTTTGAGCTTGGGTGCTTTTTGTTGCGTGCTTTTTACTTTTTCTCTTCTCTTTGTCAGCCTTTATGTAATCGCTAATCATTTTTTTCTCTGAATCTGTTAGTGGTTTTGGGTCAACAAAAAAATCAACTTCTAAAGGCTCTCTGATCAATCTCATTTTTCTAATTTTTAAAATATTTATCAATTAACTTTAATGCAGCATCTGTATTGATAACCATCAATTGTCATCCAACAGTTTTTGCTCCAAGTATTTTTTCATAATGTTCCATCAACTGAGTCTTTGAGGTGAATGATACGTATCCTTCAAATCCACGATGAAATGATATTTTACAGACAAATGCAACAAGATTCCCCGGAACACCTAAATACATTTTATGTCTTCCTAGATTAAATGGGGCGCTCTCAATTAAGTGCATGTAAACATGGTCTTCTCTTTCTGTAATACAAACCAATCCTTGAATTATATCTGGATTTCCAATTATTGTCAATTTGTAAACATCACGATCTGGCTGTTTGTATTCACTTTTCCAATTGAATATCCATCCGTTTTTCTTGGAGATTAACTTTAAATCACTTTTATCTATCAAAGAAACATCTGTCTGAAAGCTATCACCAGTTATAACATTCTCAAGAGAATTAGTCAATTTATCAATATCTATATCAATATATTGAGGATCCTGTTTCATACAACAAATTTACCAAAATTGAACTAACTTCTATCCAATTTACTGGATTTACTAGAATTTCTCCCAACATCCATCACTTATCATTTATCACATATCATTCATCCTGTCACCTTTGAGCTTTGAGCTTTCAGCTCTTTCAATCATCCCTCCAATTGTGTGTCTTCGTAAAATTTGGGCACTCTCAGCTTTGACTAAGGGATCTTTTCGGAGTCCCCATAGTACATCTCTTGCATGTTTTCCTGTCACCTGCAGATCTATTATAGGTTCCGGATAATGTTTTCCTATAATGCAATTGTAAAAATATTGCTCCATAATCGTCATTTTCCATGGCTCATGAATTAGGCTCGCCGGTACATTTTGGAGGGCGGGAAGCCATAGCTTGATGAACACTCCATCAGGATCGTGTTCCTTGGACTGCTTTACCGGATTATAGATCCGAATGGTATTGATGCCGGTGACGCCCGCCTGCATTTGAAACTGCGGGTAGTGAATGCCGGGCTCAAAATCCAAAAATTGCCTGGCCAGAAAAGAAGCCCCTTTTTTCCAGTCGAGCCAAAGGTGATGGGTAAGAAAAGAAACGAGCATGGAGCGCATTCTGAAGTTGAGGTATCCCGTGGCTTTTACACAATGAATACAGGCATCTACCAACGGAAAACCCGTTTGGCCGTTTTCCCAAGCTTGGTATTTATTTTCATCCCAAAGTTGCCTTGAAGTATT
>DAIQNU010000379.1:0-3453 GCA_036788235.1 Cyclobacteriaceae bacterium | reverse complement strand
CAAAATACACCGCAAGTGGCAGGGTTGTTTCCGCAGAAGACAATGTCGGGTTGCCAGGGGTGAATGTCTTGCTAAAGAATCAAGCTATCGGTACCATTACCAATGCAGATGGTGTCTTTGAGCTTGAAATATCAAAAGAAAAAAGGGAAACTCTTGTATTCAGCAGTATTGGTTATTTGTCGCAACAAAAGGAAGTAGCTCCGAATGACAGCCTTTTGGTTGTGCTAAAACCAGATATGACAGAACTATCTGAGATTGTTGTGGTTGGCTATGGCGCCAGAAAAAGAGCATCAACAGTTGAGCCATCGGAAAGCGCAGCCACCCAAAATGAATTTGCAGCGTTTAGAGCTTATGTAAAAGAAAACCTGATTCATCCAGAAGGTTTGGAAGATCAATATGGCGTGGTACGCCTGCAATTCACCGTTTCGCCTAAAGGCCAAATTGAAGATATTGAAATATTAAAAAGCCCCGGTTCGGCATTCGAACACGAGGCTTTGAGGCTTTTAAATAACGGGCCTGCCTGGACACCTGCCATTGAAAATGGGCAAGTTATGGCCAGAACCATTAAACTTGGTATCAGGTTTAAAAAGCCCTGACAGATTATTTACAGCTAAACTGAAAGACTGGGGTCGATTTCGTCGCGCCAGGCCAATATTCCACCAGTTAAATTGTACAGATTGGTGTAGCCATGATTGTTTTCCAGGTACTGAATGACATTGGCACTGCGCTTCCCACTGCGGCAATGAACGATCACTTGCTTATTTTTATCAATTTTATCCACATTATTGGGTATGGTTCCCATGGCTATGTGCTCACCGCCCATGGAACCTGCTGCTACTTCGTTATCTTCACGCACATCTATTAACTGAATATCAGCACCTTCGTCTATCAATTGCTTGAGTTCCGACACATTTATTTCTTTCATGGTTTAATTTAATTTAGTTTTCAATTTTACGCCATCATGATGCCCAACCAGCATTTACAGCATTATTTTATTCGACGGCAAAGTACTCAATTCACGAAAAATTTACCTTCTCAATCTGCTTTTTTTTGAATTAAAAGAATTATCAATGACCTTTGAAAGTTTTTTATCTAATCCGAATTAATGGAAGGCTCAAAAAATTTCGAAACCCTGGCAGTGCGAACCCAATCTGACAGGTCATCACAGCGTGAACATTCAGTGCCTATATACGCCACATCCAGCTTTGTATTTGAAGATGCAGAGCAAGCCCGAAGTATGTTTGCCAATGAGGTAGATGGTAATATCTATTCACGATTTTCTAATCCTAACAACGACGAGTTTATTGCCAAAATGTGCTTGCTCGAAGACACAGAAGATGGCATAGCTACTGCCACGGGTATGGCGGCCATGTTTGGCAGTATTGCTGCCTTTCTCAACCAGGGCGATCATCTGGTTGCCTCAAGATCTTTGTTTGGTTCTACACATCAGATTATTACCCAAATACTACCACGCTGGGGCATCAGCCATAGCTATGTAGACATACACGACAATGAAGGCTGGGAAAAAGCCATTCGTCCAGAAACTAAAATGATTTTTGCTGAGACTCCTTCAAATCCCGGCCTGGATCTGCTTGATCTTGAATTTCTCGGCAAGTTGGCCGAAAAACATGGATTGCTGCTCAATATTGACAATTGCTTTGCTACACCTTATTTGCAAAACCCCGCCAAACTAGGAACGCATCTCGTTACTCACTCTGCTACAAAGTTTATCGACGGCCAGGGCAGGGTGTTGGGTGGTGCCATTCTCGGTACTAAAGAGGTGATTGAAAAAGTGCGTTTTTTTGCCCGTCATACCGGGCCTTCTATGTCACCCTTCCACGGTTGGATACTCTCTAAAAGCTTGGAAACTTTGGCGGTTCGCATGGACAAGCATTGTAGCAATGCACTGCAATTGGCTGAATGGCTCGAAAAGCACCCGGAAGTTAACTGGGTGAAATATCCTTTTCTACCGTCACATCCGCAATATGATCTGGCGAAAAAGCAAATGCGACTGGGTGGCGGAATGGTTTCTTTTGAAATAGCCTCCGGACTTGCTGGTGGACGAGCTTTTCTTAATAATCTGAAAATGCTATCTTTTACGGCCAATTTGGGCGATACTCGCAGTATTGCAACTCATCCGGCTTCTACCACGCATTCAAAACTCTCAGAGGAAGAAAAACAAGCAACCGGCATTACTGATGGACTTATCAGGGTATCGGTCGGTCTTGAGCACATTGATGATATTATAAAAGATATCGATCAGGCACTTTTGATAGCTAAAAAGGGTTAGTAAACGCTTAAAAAAAGCCAGGCGAAAGATTTTATGTCTTTCATCTGGCCTTCTATTATTTTATAAAATTCGGCTTTGATTTTTTATAATTCTTTAAAAGCTGTTTAAAGCGGTGTTTCTATATCGTGCATTTCCATTTTATGCTGCTTTTTACCTCCGAATCTCCAAGCCACACCAACATTGATTAGGTAATCAGCAAAGGCTGCATCGCCATGGCGTGGTTGGTTATTAGCCTTTTCGAATTCTCTATCTAAATAGCTCTTTGTACGGTTTCTGATCAATGAAATAGGAACACTGGCATTTACCAAAAGATTACCAAAACTGTAGCTAAGTCCAGGCTCGGCTGATATAACATAGCCGGGTCTCCTAAAGCCATCACTTCCACCAATTAGATCATAGGCTGGTATGCCTTCTATGCGCCCCCCTATGGAAGCGGCCAGGCCATTTAAGGGGGTTAAATAAGTTACGGCCAATAAGGCTGCAAACTGATCAGGAACTGAAAATTCAGTATTGCCATTGCGGGTAAGCGCTCCATTGGTCTCTCTGGGATTTAACAGATAAAAGAAATTTCCGTTTAGAAGCAAAACATCAGATAATACCTGGTAACCCTGTAGTTCGATAGTCGCACCAAATCCACCATCGCCAGGTTGAATGGATTGATCTACAGCCAAAAGCCGGGTCTCATTTCGATCTGGTCCTTGGTTATAAAACTTACCTTTTGCATCATATTTGCCTGTTGGTAGTTTCATACCCAGACTTAGTGCCAGATTTCTCTTAGTGTTTTTGACAGGATCGAGCAACCAATAACCTGCCGAAAGACGCATATCAGCTAACCCTTGGGCATAGGTATGATGTCTTTCTCCCAGACCATTTGGTGGGTTGCCTCCATGCTCGTACATCGATGAACGCTCATGATACACAAAGGGCAGTGTAGCTGTGGCAAAGAAACGGTTAGCAAAAGCATATGTAAAACTAAGATCCAAAAAATATGAATCGTTAATTACCTGTGTGCCGTTTTCAACCCTGTAGTATTCTTGTTCTGCCCCTCTAAAATGCCTGAAAGACTGAAAATACCTGAAATTGCTGGTGATCATAGATTCACCGGGCATTATATAAAGTCTAATAATTAATTGCACATACCCGTTTCAATTCCTCGTTTGGCT
>DAIQNU010000378.1:3214-3462 GCA_036788235.1 Cyclobacteriaceae bacterium | reverse complement strand
ATATCGTCAAATTGCTTCAATTCGAAATTCTGAATTTTCGCTGCAGCATCTCTTGTCGACAACTTCGAGAAAATATTGGCAGGAAGCACGATAGCCTGAAACAAAAGACCTGCTTTGAGGACTTTCGGCATTATGTCCGATACTATCCAATCTTTAGATCCATCAAATGAGCCATTCATTCGATTTAAGTTTGCCAACCATTTAGTGGCTTTTTTCTCTTCAATCACTCCAACAACGTAATTTAGAAC
>DAIQNU010000378.1:2998-3204 GCA_036788235.1 Cyclobacteriaceae bacterium | reverse complement strand
TAACTTTTTTGAAATTTTCCTGGGTGCCAAAAAGGCCCTCCCACGTATCAATCACACAAGCATTTGCCTCGTCGTATGAAACGGTGCAAAATACGACTCCCGAAGAGTTTTCAAATTTTTTGAGTACCATAAGTAAAAAATTATTATTTAAGAATACATCAAAAATAATTGTTGAAATAGTTTTAAAACCGTCGATTTAGGAGATG
>DAIQNU010000378.1:0-2988 GCA_036788235.1 Cyclobacteriaceae bacterium | reverse complement strand
ATATAGAAACGTAACGACTAAACTCTGTGAGCTATAAAACTATACTTATTCGAAGCTTATTATGAATAAAATATCTGACCAAATCAATGTAACGGATAGCCTAAAAAGCGAGATATTCATTCTATAAAATGATTTTCCTGATCATTCGAAATACACCTCTAATCCGGCCTTAATATGATTTGAGGTTTTTCTGAAAAAAAACTCAGGTCTCGAATCAGAATAATCTTTGGCAAAAATTGAAAATGAAAAAAGAAAAAGACATTTAACTCTCCCTTGTCGGTAGGCAGAGGTGTTAATTTTCGGTAAGTGGGTTTCGAGATGATTTAAAAATTTCAATTAAATGGTTTTCTAATAGGATTGCCTACTTGGCAAGCTGAGAGTCATAAACCTTTACTTGTTTCCAAAGGTGCTTGTATTTTTCAATAAATTCTAAATGATCCGGATGATTTTGGTAGACTTCATGATCTTCCATGGTTTCAAACCAGGTAAAAATACTATAGGCAAAGTCATGATCCGTGACTTCTCGCCTTTCGGTTTCAGCAGGTACGCCAATTTCTGCATGGTGGATGTTTTCGATACTTACCAAGGCATTTAGTCCATTTAAGAAATCTCTTTTTTCCTCCTCGGTCACGTCAGGATTCAGGTAGAAATATACATTGTGCTGTAGCATATTAAATTGAGTTTTGGGTTTTTCCTGATGGTCATGTTTATGTTCACCACAGGCACTTAAAGTCGCAAAAATGTAAAAAATGGCTACTATTTTCTGAGTTGATCTTTTCATGTGGTTAAATTTAAAATACAATCACTGCAATTTAAAAAACTATTGAAAATTATACTCAAACCTAAAAAAAAGAATCCTGGATTTCAGGATTCTTTCGTGCGTGTTGATCAGTATAATAGTTAGAGAATTTCTAAATTTAATTATTCTAATATTTTGCTTTTGGTCGTTTGGCTTATGCTTTACCAAATAAAGACATACAAATATATATTTGCAAGTATTTCTATAGAATTGTTTTTTGCATTCAAGTTGCAAGCAGGGTGTGATATTTGGTAAAAAATTGATAAAATTGAATTTAATTCCCAATTAAGGTATAAAAACCAATTATTATATCTGTATTTGTGTAAAATACTGCAAAAATAGTTTTTTTAAGTTTTTTTTATTTCTCTATTTATAGTTTAGATTTTTATGAACTTTTATAATTGATTAAAATTGTACAATATTGATATAATGGTTCTATAATATTCTGCCAGGGCTTAATTTGCGCAAATTAAATTTGCTTTATGTAGCATTTTCATTGTTTCAAAATGTTTTGTGACTATTGCCTCTGGCTTTTATTAACTTTGCTTCGGTGATAATGTTCCACAAATCCATGCTATATGTTTGACCAACAACAACCCCTAGCTGAGCGCATGCGACCTGCCTCGCTCGATGAACTAATCGGCCAGGAGCACTTAGTGGGAGAGGGCGGTATTTTGCGTAAAACCATAGAACGCGGCATGGTTCCTTCCATGATATTGTGGGGACCGCCAGGTGTGGGTAAAACCACGTTGGCCAACATTATAGCCAACCAGGTAAAAATGCCATTTAAAACCTTGAGCGCCATAAGTGCCGGGGTAAAAGATGTTAGGGAGGTCATTGAGCAGGCCAGAGGTCGCAGCCGGGTTATTCTATTTATTGATGAAATACACCGCTTCAACAAATCACAACAAGATGCCCTGTTGGGTGCCGTGGAAAAGGGTATAATTACATTGATTGGCGCTACCACCGAAAATCCTTCTTTTGAGGTAAATCCAGCCTTGCTCTCACGATGCCAGGTGTACATTCTCAAAGCATTGGGTAAAGAAGAATTGCTCAGACTGTTGAACCACGTAATCGCCCATGATTATGAACTCAAGAAAAGAGAAATCAAGCTGCTTGAAACCGATGCCTTACTTATGCTGTCGGGTGGCGATGCCCGTAAATTGTTAAACCTGCTCGAGCTGGTTGTAAGCGCACAGCCCGAAGGCAAAGTGGAAATACTAGATAAAACAGTACAATTGGTTGCCCAACAAAAAATAGCTTTATACGATAAGGCTGGCGAGCAACATTACGATATTATATCGGCATTTATAAAATCGATGCGGGGGAGCGATCCCAATGCGGCAGTGTACTGGCTTGCCCGGATGATAGAAGGTGGCGAAGATGTGAAATTTATAGCGCGGCGAATGATAATTCTGGCTTCTGAAGATATCGGTAATGCCAACCCTACAGCGCTGGTTATTGCTACCAATACTTTTCAGGCAGTTCATTTAATTGGCTATCCCGAGGCTCGTATTATTTTATCGCAATGTGCCACTTATCTTGCATGCTCGCCCAAGAGCAATGCTGCGTACTGTGCGATTAATGACGCCATCGCTGAAGTTAAAAAATCAGGTGATTTGCCGGTGCCCCTGCATTTGCGCAATGCACCCACCAAGTTGATGAAAGACCTTGGCTATGGCAGTGGCTATAAGTATTCTCATGATTTCGAAAGTAATTTTTCTGATCAGGATTATTTGCCAGAGGCTATATCAGGCACCCGGTTTTTTGATCCTGGCGAAAATGCCCGGGAAGAAGAAATGCGTAAAAGGTTGAAATCCTTGTGGAAAGACCGGTATAAATACTGAGTATTGCCATCTATGGTGAGCGTCCGCTTGTACCTAATATTGAGTAGCGTCTCGCTACAAAATAATCCGAAACTTTTGAGAAAACAAGCCAGTAGTCTGGACTTAAATTAGGCATTAGGAGCTGTTTCGTGGGGACACGAAACAGGGCTGTGGATAGGGCTTATGAGGCTGTTTCGTGAGGACACGAAACAAGGCGGACCGAACTTATTCGCCATGGTTCGTGTCTTCACGAACCATCCCGCTTCTCGTACAAATATGGAATTTTTTTTGCTACCAACCGCCCTATTTCATAATTTCAACAGTTTGTTTCGTCAAGGTATTAGTCAGAGCTAGATCTATTGG
>DAIQNU010000377.1:1694-3497 GCA_036788235.1 Cyclobacteriaceae bacterium | reverse complement strand
GGTATCCTAAGAATCAGTGGTTGCATAATGCCAAACTTAATTTCCAACACCGAAATACTTTTATCAGCTACTCCACCCAACTGATGCAAGAAGAGATTTTCAATCTGGGACTTGAAAACAACAACAACCCTTTGCGCGACCCATTTTCAATTGACAAAAGTTATTTGGCGCAACGGTGGATGCATCAAGTGCAGTTAAACACATCCATAGGAAACTGGCAGTTGCATTCGGCAAACTCAATCACAAATTACGATAGAATCAGCCATGAGTACAGAACAAATCTAGTTACCCAGGAGAAATCAACAACCTCAGATGCAGCTCAAGATACGATTTACTTTAAAGATTTATTTAGCAGAAATACACTTCAAGGGAATCTTTGGAAGACTGATCAATGGATTATAAATGCCCAGGTTGGATTTGAATATCAATATGAGCATGCTGGGGGTACCACATTAAATGAAGGTGAAAAAAGCATCATGTATACAGCTTTTTTTACGTTTACCGAAATACAATATAGGCAGCAACTAAAAATCAGACCCGGCATACGCTATACCCTCAATAGCAATTTTAGTACAATTCCGACTCCTGCACTTAATTTGAAATATGCCATAAATGACAAGCTGCAATTGCGAATGGGCTATGGTAGAGGATTTAGAGCGCCATCTATCCGTGAATTGTATCATGAATTTATAGATGCTAATCACAATATAATTGGCAACAATGATTTGGAACCCGAAACTTCTCATAGTCTTAATGCTGATTTGAGTTTTAGTCTTAATCAACAAAATGAATTAAGCCTTAGCGGTTTTCATAACGACATCAGCAATATGATTACCTATTTTGCCCCAGAACAGGCTAACCTGGCTACCACATACCGAAACCTGGATCGATTTAAATCCAATGGTTTAAATGCAACTTGGAAATTTCAAAAAGATAATTTTCAAGTGAATGCTGGATTAGCTTATGTGGGTCGCTACCAAAGAATTTCGGAAATAGAAAAAGTGAATGAAATGCTCTATTCTCCGGAGGCCAACTTAAACACATCTTATTTATGGACAAAGTTAGGCTTACAAACGGCTCTATTCTATAAATACACCGGGGCAAATCGCGCCTACAGACAGGTCAGTGATGAGAATGGAAACTCGACTATAGAACTGCAACAAATGAATCCATTTCATTGGCTAGACCTAAATTTTTCAAAAACATTGGGGAAATCCATCAGAATATCTACCGGAATAAAGAACCTGACCAACATTACCACCATTCAAAATAATTTTTCGGGAGGTGGAGCGCATAGCAGCAATTCTAGTGGTCAAACTGCCATGGCATATGGTAGATCCTATTTTGTAAGAATCAATTATCAATTTAAACAATAAACAATAATCTAATGAATTATACAGATTTACTAAGAAAATGGGCAGCAATGGCAATACTGGTATTGCTTGGCGCATGTGATACGGAAGAAACTATGCAGCCGGCTAATTTGAATTTTGAAAGTAGCAGTGCCGGTATTTCAGCCGATGCTAATGAAGTTGAATTAAAGCTTTTGTTTTCAAGACCTGCATCATCTGCTGGAACAATAACCATTAATGTAAATTCCAATGGTTTGACATATGGGGAAGAGGCAGATTTTTATACAATTCCCGAAGCCGATGCAAATACCATCGAATTGCCTTTTAGTGCAGGCGATGAAAAAATTAGCATCAGGGTATTGAAGGGCAATGCTTTGAATATTGCAGAAGACCAAAGCATATCCTTAAGCTTAAATAGCAGTGATGCCTATACCGTAGGTCAAAACAACAC
>DAIQNU010000377.1:0-1675 GCA_036788235.1 Cyclobacteriaceae bacterium | reverse complement strand
AGGGTAGAATTGAAATGAACGCCGGTGGACCTGATTTTACCAAACAAGCATTTATAAACCTGAGCCAAAACAAAGCCATAAGTATTGATAAGTTTACTTGGGATTTAGGTTTTTACAATGGTTCGGAGCATCATGTCATAATCAATTCTTCTGCACAAGCCATGGCAAGGCCACTGGACAAAACAGATTTGCTGAGTGTCACTGCTGAGGATACATTAGGCTTTGCCAGTGAGATGCAAATCGGATTTACAGCTCAACCTATTGCGGCAGCCTGGATTGATGAACCCAATGGTGACTTGAGCAAAACTGCCATTGCACAAATTTCTGCCACTGAAAACGAAAATGTGGTTTACATAATTAAAAGAAATGGCGCGAACAGAAATTGGAAGAAAGTGAAAATCACTAGAAACGGAAGTGGATATATAGTGACCTATGCAGCAATAGACAGTGACATAATTTCGTCTGTGGACATCAGCAAATCAGATGCCCATAATTTCAATTTCTTTGATCTCGACAATGGCCTGCAAGACTTTGAGCCTGAAAAAGACCGATGGGATTTTATGTATGGTACACATACGGAAAAATTTCCATTTGGGCCGAGCGTTATTCCCTATAGCTTTAATGACTATATAGTTATCAACAGATATCAAACCAAGGTAGCTCAAGTGATGATTGCAGGTGATATAAAATATGAATCGTTTGATTTATCGCAAGCTGAAAACCTTGAATTTAAAACAGCGATAAATGCAATTGGATCTACATGGAGGCAAGGTGGCGGACCGGGACAAGCGCCTTCGCTTTTTAATGACAGGTTTTACGTAATTCAGGATAGCGCTGATAATTTTTACAAAATACGCTTTACAAGGCTAAGCTCCGAGTCGGGAGAAAGAGGATATCCTGAGTTTGAGTATATGCTTTTAAAGTAAAACATATGCAGAAGCTAATCAGTATATTCTTCATTTTGGCTCAATTAGGCTTGGGAGGATTGTTTTTGTATGCAGGAGTTCGGAAGTTTATTCCAAATCCTGCCCGCACAGCATCAACTACAGAAGTAGTACCGGGAAGCACAGAAGACCAAATGCGAAAATTTATCGGAGGCTTAAAAGCAACATCATACTTTTGGCCCTTTTTAGGAACAGTAGAAATTTTAGCCGGATTATTTCTTCTTAGTCAGTTTTATGCTGTATTGGGTGCCTTTTTACTAATTCCGGTTACTAGCAACATCTTTCTGTTTCATGTCTTTTTAAAACCCGGCGATCTCATGGGAGGCATACTGGCAGGAATCTATTTTCTACTAAACCTCATTATCATTTTCAGAAAACACAAAATATTAAAACAATTATTTATCACGCCAAAACCATTTTATTTATGAAAGAATTAAGTATAATAATGGCCTTGTGCCTTATATTTTTTGGAGCTCAAGCCCAAAAAAAGAAGAAAGAGAAAGACATAGCTGCCATCAAAGAAATGTGTGGTTGCTATAAGGTAGAATTCAATTTTGCGGAGACTTTTTCACCAATAAAAGATTATGAATTTCAAGATAATTATCGTTCCGCTGCCATAGAATATGTATTTCCGATAACCGACAGCAAGGATAAAATTGTTCTTCAACATTTGTTAGTTATTGGCGACACCATGATTATCAAACATTGGAGACAAGATTGGTTGTATGAAA
>DAIQNU010000376.1:0-3501 GCA_036788235.1 Cyclobacteriaceae bacterium | reverse complement strand
AGTAGACGATTGGATAGGAAGGGTACGACATTCTACCCCGGGTGTGGGTTTGATTTCGCCACCGCCCCATCACGACATTTATTCTATTGAAGATCTGGCTCAGTTGATTCACGACTTGAAAAATGCCAATAGAACAGCTAGGATAAATGTAAAACTGGTTTCGGAGGCCGGTGTAGGAACCATTGCTGCCGGTGTTGCTAAAGCAAAAGCAGATGTCGTACTCGTCTCAGGTCACGATGGGGGCACAGGTGCATCTCCGATCAGCTCCATTCGTCATGCAGGTTTACCCTGGGAGCTTGGTGTAACCGAAGCACATCAGACCCTGGTGAAAAATAAGCTACGCGACAGAATTGTACTGCAAACAGATGGTCAGATAAAAACAGGTAGAGACATTGCCATAGCCACTCTGCTGGGTGCTGAAGAATGGGGTGTAGCCACGGCAGCTTTGGTTACAGAAGGCTGTATTATGATGCGTAAATGTCATTTAAATACTTGTCCTGTAGGTATTGCTACCCAAAACCCTGAGCTTCGCAAATTATTTACCGGAAAGCCGGAGCATGTTATTAACTTGTTCAGGTTTTTGGCTGCGGAGTTTCGTGAAATCATGGCAGAGCTTGGATTTCGTACTGTTAATGAAATGGTTGGTCAAACAGATGTATTGAAAATGCGTGATAATGTATCCTTCTGGAAACATAAAACCATTGATATTTCAAATTTATTATTTAAAGAAGAAACTGAACCAGGTGTTGGTATTTACCAGCGAAATCAACAAGATCATGCATTAGAAGCTGCACTTGATTGGAAGATACTTAAAGCCGCTAAACTTTCGTTAGACAGTGGTAAGCCAACCAAAGCAGAGTT
This sequence comes from Cyclobacteriaceae bacterium, assembly GCA_036788235.1. Classification (GTDB taxonomy): domain Bacteria; phylum Bacteroidota; class Bacteroidia; order Cytophagales; family Cyclobacteriaceae; genus JAFIEV01. The sequence continues at coordinate 2,640 of DAIQNU010000376.1, read as the reverse complement.
TAATATAATTAACACCAACAGGTCGGTCGGTGCCATTATCTCAAATGAAATATCTAAAAAATACAAAGGAAAAGGCTTAAAACCTGGCACTATAGATATCAAGTTCCGTGGTTCTGCGGGTCAAAGTTTTGGTGTATTTGGTGCACCAGGATTGCGATTTGAACTGGAAGGTGAAGCCAATGATTATTTTGGTAAAGGATTATCCGGTGCTCAACTGATTGTGTATCCCGACCGGATAGCGACTTTCGATCCAAAAGAAAGCATTATAATCGGTAACGTGGCATTTTATGGTGCTACATCGGGTGAGGCATTTATACGTGGACAGGCAGGAGAGCGATTCTGTGTAAGGAACTCGGGTGTAAAAGCAGTTGTTGAAGGTGTTGGCGATCATGGATGTGAATACATGACCGGTGGTGTTGCCATAGTACTCGGACAAACAGGTCGTAATTTTGCAGCAGGTATGAGTGGTGGTGTTGCCTATATCTACGATCCGGGTCAGCAGTTTGCCAAAAGCTGTAATATTGAAATGGTCGATTTTGATGAAATGGATCAGGAAGATGAAGCATTGTTGAAGGATATGATCGGACGTCATTTCAAATTTACAAAAAGCGATATAGCCAAGGATATTATTGATAACTGGAATATCAACTTGCAGTTTTTTGTGAAAGTTATGCCTCGTGATTATAAGCGTGTGTTATTAAGTAGAAAAGGTCAAGTGAAAGAAGCAATATAATATCATGGGAAAACCAACAGGATTTTTAGAATTTGGCAGGGAATTGCCAGGCAAGAGAGACCCCAAAGAAAGAATTGGCGATTACAAAGAATTATATGTAGAATTTAGTGATGAAAAAACCAACCAGCAGGCTGCGCGATGCATGGACTGCGGTGTACCTTTTTGTCATACAGGCTGCCCGTTAGGCAATATCATACCAGAATTCAATGATGCGGTCTATCAGCAAGACTGGTCTTTAGCTGCCAGAATTTTGCACAGCACCAATAATTTCCCGGAATTTACCGGTCGAATTTGTCCTGCACCTTGTGAGGCATCGTGCGTACTTGGAATTAATAAACCACCCGTAGCCATAGAGCATATTGAAAAATCAATTGCTGAAAAGGCGCATGAATTGGGCTTAATTAAGCCCGAAATTCCTGAACAACGCACAGGTAAAAAAGTAGCTGTAATAGGTTCAGGTCCTGCGGGATTGGCGGCAGCGGCTCAGCTTAATAAAGCTGGCCACTGGGTAACGGTATTTGAACGCGCCGATCGAATCGGTGGACTTTTGCGCTATGGCATTCCGGATTTTAAGCTGGAAAAATGGGTAATCGATCGCAAGCTTGCCATTATGGAGGCTGAGGGAATTATATTCAAAACCAAAGCCAATGTCGGTATAAATGTATCTGTGGAGCGTCTGATGGCCGAGTTTGATGCATTGGTGCTTTGTGGAGGCTCTACTGTGCCTCGCGATCTGAATATACCGGGGCGCCATTTGAAAGGCGTACATTATGCCATGGATTTTTTAACCCAGCAAAACAAGAGAGTTGCGGGAGATAAAGTAAAGAAATCTGACGAAATTTCGGCTACTGGTAAGAACGTACTGGTCATTGGTGGTGGCGATACAGGCTCCGACTGTGTGGGAACCTCCAACAGGCACAAAGCAAAATCAGTAAGTCAGATAGAATTGCTTGCTAAGCCACCGGAGCATCGCACCGACAAAGATCCGTGGCCTAAATGGCCCATGGTATTGAGAACCTCTTCATCGCACGAAGAAGGATGCGAAAGAGACTGGTCAATACTTACCAAGGAGTTTGTAGGAGATGAAAAAGGAAATCTAAAAGCAGTAAGGCTGGTGGATATTCGCTGGGACATGGGCTCTGATGGTCGTCCGGGTTTTGTAGAGCTCGAAGGATCAGAAAGGGATTTACCTTGCGAATTGGCATTGTTGTCCATTGGTTTTTTGCATGGCGAAATGCGCAACATCAACGATAGTCTTGGTTTGGAACTTGATGAACGTGGCAATGTGAAAACCACTGGCTACCAGACCAGCATTGAAAAAGTATTTGCTGCCGGAGATATGCGCAGAGGCCAGTCCCTGGTTGTATGGGCAATAGCAGAAGGTCGAGAAGCAGCGAGGCAAGTAGATGAATTTCTGATGGGTGAGTCGTATCTCGAAGCCCGAGATGAAAGCTATTTCAATGTTAATTATTTGCAAACAGCAAATCAGACTGTATAATTTTAATAAGCATATATCATAAAATATATAAGGCAGGTTTATTAAAAGCCTGCTTTTTTTTTGGTTCTACCACGAATTTGATGTAGAAGATACTATTGGAGTTTACTGGTAGTCAAAGAAAAAAAAGAAGAAGTCAACCAACGATTTGCCAAAGAGGAAGAAATATGTATGCATTTGGTTGATAAATATAGGGAGGCCTAAAAAATGTTTGGGTACGCAAGGGGCTGTACATAAAACGTCCTTTTTACTCAATTTCACCCTGATCTATACAATTTTCAATGTAAAAAATGAACTTCTCGGTAAAATGATAAAACTGTGGAGTTCACAGAGAATGCGCAAAGAGCTCAAAGAATTAGGCTTTGCGATTTCAGTGTATCCTCAGCACTCTCTACCGGTAAAATTTGTTCAA
>DAIQNU010000375.1:0-3503 GCA_036788235.1 Cyclobacteriaceae bacterium | reverse complement strand
TTTACACCCGTGGTTATTATAATTTGACCCTTTCAGGGTCATCTACACCTTTCATCTTTTGTTGTAAATGGAAATTGAAAAACAGTGTTTAAATAACCAAAATGAAGCAGAACCCTCTAAATTTGGCTGTAAATTCATGTGCGAAACTTGAGTTTGAAAATTAAAGTAACTGACTTTTCTTCTAAAAAATCTGTATCCACATCTGTCTTTTGTGAGATACAAAAAAAGGCCTGACCTTACGACCAAACCTTTTTTATGATTCTTCAAATTTTCTTAAATAACATCGACCAGAATAAATACTACACCCGCTATAATGAGTAAAACTCCAACCAAGTTCAATGGATAGGCAGCAAATAGCGCTGATATCAATAACAATATAATACCAATACCACCTAGGATGACACCGGTACGCGTATTTCCAGAAAGTCTGTTAACCTTGCTAGTTTCAGAAATTCCTTCTACAGAATGATGGCTGCTTGCAAGATCAAGCTCCATATTTTTGAGTTCCTTTTTTAGCGTTTTGCGAAATACGCGCTTTTCTTTGCCGCTCATTTGGTTAACTCTGGCTTTCACCTCTGCCTCGTCCAACTTCTCACCTGCTTTAGCAATACCTGTTTTTTCCAACAATTGTTGTGCAGACGTTTCCATGGCCTCTTCTTGTGTTTTTGCTAGAGCCATTTCTTCAGCAGAAGCCAGTAATGGCACATCCACTATTTTTTCTTCAACGATCGGTTCTTTCTCCGTTTTTTGAACATGGCTTATTTTGGAGAATTTGTACGCACTGGCATAGTCAAATTTTTTGGTACCTGAACAGGCCGAAAGTGCAATAATGGCAGTAAATATGGCTACTGCCAAAGTCAGAAATTGGTTTTTCTTAATCATCTTCAATGCTCGTTTTGGTTTACAATATTATTCGTTTGGTGTTTTGGTTTCTTACAAATTGCTCTTTTTAACATTTTTTAAAAAACCCTCACTGCAAAAATATACATTCTACTTATTTAAGCTAGACTTTTTTAATTGAAAGCAAAATCTTTTCATCCGTTGACAAGGATATGGTAATTTAAAGTTATTTTCTTTGAATTATTTAATTTCATTACCTACTTTAACCTCTCCTTATACAATTCCTATATGAACCTATCACACTTTAACCTTCGCAAACTGCGTCTAGTTACCGCTACGAAAATTTCAAAAAAATCTCCATCGTCCAGCGAGTCCAGACGTAAGGCTTTAAAAACCATCGGATTAAGTTCTCTAGCTTGGCAACCCGCCGGCACTGCATTTGCCAATGTTTTTTCTGTTAATACCTGGGATTACAGATTGGATGGCAACACGCTCTCCTTTTATACAGGACGTGAATTGGCTTGGCAATTAAACGCAAATAATTTTGGCAAATCTGCTAATTTACATGTGCAGGAACAAAAGGGCAAAATTATTTTTGAAATAACGGATGCCTGTTATCCCGGTACTTCCATTCCTCTTTCATTGACAGGCCATATTGATCATATGCGCGATGGTCATATATCACTGAATTGGAAAGAAGCTGGTTGGCAAGCCAAAGCACCTTTTTTGTCTTGGTTACAAGGAGATAGCAAATTACAAGCTTTCCACAATCAGAAAATAGATTTACTTAATATCAATTTTTTTCAAACGTCATCCGAAAATGCTCAGTTGTCATTAAAACCTAATTGGGATTTTACCTTTCAATCTGCCGAATACCAAGGCTCAGGTCTGGTGAAAAGCCGCCAACTTAAGCTGAGCCTTAGCCTGCCGATAAATTCTGACCTATTGGCATCAAACTTTACACCTAAATCAGGTTTATCTTTTTCTCAATTAGACAATTGTCAACAAATATTTTCTCAAATAAAAAATGAGAATACATTACTGAATGGCTCTGCTCAGGCATTTGATGCTTTGCATTTTGTTTTTGGTACAGTGCCTGGCAACCATCCAACGGTAGTAGGAATGAGCGGGCCTCCAGCCTCTGATGCATGTCTGGAAGTGTATGCAGGTAATGAAAAAAGATCCGTGAAATTTTATGAGCCCACCCTGGTACTCCAGCAAAATGCTGATGGTTTATCATTTCTAATCAATGGGAAAGTTGAAACGAATAGCTGGATCGGTAATGATCATTTTACTGTTCAACTCGGTGATGCACAAAATCATGCCATGCTCGAAATGAGTGGTCAGGATTGGAAGCCAGGCAACATCAAAATTGATGGTCTGCACACTGCCACCCATACCCAAACTAAAGGTGGCATTGCACTACCCTATTTTCATCAACAACCGCGAAAAATACATATAGAAATAGGTGATAAAATTGTTAAAATACGCGATAAGAAAAAACAAGATCTACTACAAATAAAGACTGCTCAAGAAGACATTCATCATAGCAGTGAAGATGGCGTAAAAATAAGCGTGGTGAGACCTGAAGATATGGTGCAGCTTGATTTTACTTTCGTCAATTGTCGATACCAGCGGCGCGGTCAGTTAACCTATATTATGATTGACAAGCCTCGCCGACCAGCATACATGATTGTATATTTGCAATCGCAGCATACTTTAGAGCAGGCTTATTTCGAATCAAATGCATTACCTGATGACGGTGTCAATGATAGCATCACGCTTCCAGCCAAGTTTATTAGAGGTGGTAGAAGTAGGCTGGTTTTTAATTTGCCTGAGGATTTCAACGGAATTCCTTTGGTGATGGAGCAATTGCTCGATTGGTCACCTTACACACTCAACGTGAACTACCGGGCTAGAATAACACAGCCCTCTGTAAATCCCGCCTTGGTAAATCCAGTGCTTCAGCTCAAGCAACCCAATATAACCACCACAGTACCTTTCCAAGTGCAGACACAGCCACAAACCAAACAAGCACAAAAAAAAGCACGCAAGTCAAGTCCCCAAAAAACGACACAGCAAGTACAATCGTCACAACAGGTAAATATACATCCCGCTCAATACCTCCTTCCGCTCAACCCACGAGAAAAAGCTCTGGAACCCTACAAATACAATAGTAGTAATTTGCAGCAGATACTTCCTGATTATGCATCGGCAAGTCTGAATCTTGACATGGTAAAAGATGTGGGTAAGAAGGATTTGCTGAAAATGGGTCCACCTAGCGGAATTGAAACGTCCATCGAAGCTCCGGCAAGGTTATTCATATCGCCCAACCAACTAAGTCATTTCACACATATTCTTGGCACCAAGCCAAAAAAGATTACCTACCAGGCTGGTGGGAATCTTCAAAGCATTCAAAGCAATTTCATTGAGAGCAATGAAGGCACGATTGTAGAGCTTTGGCACACAAGGATGGGTATCAGAATGAAAGATGGTCGCGTTGACGAAAACACCCTTCCGGGTCTCAAAACCATTAGAGCCTTGTGGGGCAGCGACATTGGTAATCCACAATTCGATATGCCTTTTCGTGCCTCACTCGATTCGCGCGAAAGAAAATTGCTGGTAGAGCAGACCTCCAATTTTACCATCAAGAACTACACTCC
>DAIQNU010000374.1:0-3503 GCA_036788235.1 Cyclobacteriaceae bacterium | reverse complement strand
CACTAATTATTTTACATTTACTAAACAAGCTAATAGCTTGCGGATTTTAGGTATTTACTGTCTATCGAATTTATGATTAATTGATTGCAAAAAAATGATGATGGTCTCAAAGTAAATTCTATTTTTGTATTACAACATAATTTGTCGAGTGGCTGTCACTTAGTCATTTGCTTATACCCTTAATGACAATAATATGAAAAGTTTTTTTTATTTAATTGTAGGTCTTTTTTTTATTGAAATTTCGCTAGGAGCCTGCCAAACTCTAAAAGAATCAAAAGAAATTAGCGTGCTTTTTTTAGATGGACGAAGTGTACATCACAAGCACTGGGAAGAATGGGTGGCACCACTTCAAAGTTATCTTAAAGAATCAGGTATTTTTACTTTGACTCACTTACGCAGTCCTGCTTCGGGTGAAGACATTAGTACATTTGATCCTCAATTCGACAACTACGATGTTATAGTTACTATTTTTGATGATGAGGAACTATGGGCAGAGCCTGTTAGAAATCGATTTGAAGCATATATGGAATCGGGTGGTGGTCTGGTTGTAGTACATGCTGCCAACAATGCTTTTCCTTCATGGAGTGCTTATAATGAAATGATAGGACTAGGTGGATGGGGTGGTCGTACAGAAAAAGATGGACCCTATGTTTATTATAATGATGCCGGCGAAATTGTACGGGATGATAGCCCCGGAAGAGGTGGGCATCATGGACCTCAGCATGCATATCAAATTGTAAATCGTGCCCCAGAGCATCCTATTATGAAAGGTTTACCCGCAAAATGGATGCATACAAAAGACGAATTGTACGAACAGCTTCGAGGACCAGCTAACAATATGGAAATATTGGCTACAGCCTATGCTTCACCAGAACAGAAAGGAAGTGGGCGCCACGAACCTTTGCTAATGGCACTGACTTATGGTAAAGGCCGGATTTTTCATACAGCCATTGGCCACAGTCGTGAAGCATTGAGCAATGTAGGCTTTATTACGACTTATCTGCGAGGGTGCGAATGGGCAGCTACAGGCGAAGTGACATTGCCAGTACCGGATGATTTTCCGACAGCAGATCAGGAAAGTGTGCGTGAGTTTATCGAATAGATTGCTGTGCCTACGTCTTTTTAGATAAATACATATTTTGTCCGAATATGAACAAATGCTTTAGTATATTTGTATCATTTTCGGACATTTTTGATTTTTATCACTTGTAAGTCATTGATAATGAATGATTAAGTGAGCTGGTATGATATTCGATTAATTAAAAGTATTAACAATAAATATTTGCAAAGTGGAAAAGGAAATTGGGAAAATACTGATAGTGGATGATGATGAAGACGTCCTTTTGGCTGCCAAGATGTTGCTTAAAAAGCATGCGCATCAGGTTATCATAGAGAAAAATCCAAACAAGCTCCCCTTCCTTCTCAACAACGATACTTACGATGTAATCCTGTTGGACATGAACTTTAGCCATGATACTACCAGTGGCAAAGAAGGGTTTCATTGGCTGGGTCAGATCATAGAACGAGATCCTTCGGCTGTTGTAATCATGATTACGGCTTTTGGCGATGTTGAGATGGCAGTAAGGGCTTTGAAAGAAGGCGCTACTGATTTTGTGCTGAAACCCTGGCAAAACGAAAAGCTTTTGGCTACTATTTCAGCGGCGATAAAGCTCAAGCAATCCTACAAAGAAGTAGACAAACTTAAGCAGGCAAAAAAGCAACTTCAGGATGATAGTAACCAGCCCTTTCGAGATATGATCGGTGAAGGGCCATCAATGCAGCAAGTATATTCCATAATAGAGAAAGTAGCCAAAACTGATGCCAATGTGTTGATTTTGGGTGAAAATGGAACCGGGAAGGAGTTGGTTGCCAGAGCACTACACCAAAGATCCATGCGATCTGACAATGTGTTTATAGGAGTAGATATGGGTGCCATTACTGAGACGCTTTTCGAAAGCGAGCTATTTGGCCATAAAAAAGGTGCCTTTACCGATGCCAAAGACGATAGGGCAGGACGTTTTGAAGTGGCCAATACCGGCACACTGTTTCTGGATGAAATCGGAAACTTGAGTTTGCCTCTACAATCCAAATTACTTACTGTGCTTCAGCGCAGAGAAGTAACGCGCATTGGATCAAACAAGGCTGTACCCTTCGATATCAGGCTGATTTGTGCAACCAACATGCCTATATATGATATGGTAAAGGACAACTCATTCCGACAAGACTTGCTTTACCGAATTAATACTGTTGAAATTCAACTTCCACCTTTGCGCGACAGGGCAGAAGATGTGCCACTATTAGCCGATCATTTTGTTAAAATGTATTGCAAAAAATATAGAAAGAATGAAAAGCATATACCAGCTTCAACCTTAAAGCGGCTTCAAAAATATGCATGGCCTGGCAATATACGCGAACTACAACATGCCATTGAGCGAGCGGTGATTATGGGCGACCATGATGCACTGACCGTCGATGATTTTTTCTTTCTGCATCATGATGCAGGTGCAGAAGAATCAACCAACGAAAACAACTTTAACCTCGATGATGTAGAGAAAAATGTTATCCAAAAAGCTGTGAATAAGCACAATGGTAACATTTCAAAGGCAGCCAAGGAGCTTGGACTTACCAGAGCTTCATTGTATCGCAGGCTCGAAAAACATGGACTTTAAGCAAATAAGAATCCAAATAATCGTGAGGGTGGTGGCATTGTCACTCACCCTTTTATTAATGGCTTTCATTCAGCAAAAGGATGCTTTTGCCTTAACGATCATACTGATATTTGCACTTGCCATAGCACAAGTTGTGGCACTGATAAAATATATCGAGCGAATACATGTAGAAATACACGATTTTTTTGAATCTATCAAGAACAACGACCTTAGTGAACCGGAGTTGAAAGGGGTTTCAGATAGCTATGTAGGTTATTTGAGAAATCAGTTTGGTATGGCGCTGCAGAAGCTTCGAAGATCCAGAATGGCACGTGATGAGCGGCATCACTACCTTACCACCATTATGCAGCATGTAGGTATTGGACTCATCACTTTCGACGAAGAAGGCAATATCGAGATCATGAACATTGCGGCCAAGCGATTATTAAAAACAGATCATACCCGAAATATAGAGGAACTAAGGGTGATAAGCGACCAACTGGTAGATAGTTTTAGGACTTTAAAAACAGGTGGCAGAAGCCTGATTCGCGTTGAAACTGAAGATGAAATTAGGCAACTTTCTGTATATGTGATCGAGCTTTCGATGGGAGAAGCAAATTTCAAGTTGATTTCTTTGCAAAACATTCAGTCAGAACTTGAAGAGAATGAAATGGAAGCTTGGCAAAAACTTGTGCGTGTGCTTACCCACGAAATCATGAATTCAGTCACACCTATTTCCTCGCTGGCCACTACTGTAGAGTCAGATCTTGTGCATTATCTGGATTGTGGTAAACCTATCTGCGAAATTAGCCAGGAGGATCTTAATGATATACATTTGGCGGTGCATACCATACA
>DAIQNU010000373.1:0-3508 GCA_036788235.1 Cyclobacteriaceae bacterium | reverse complement strand
ATTTCCGTAATGATCCCGAATCGAGGGTATTTCTCAGTACAGATGCCGGAGGTGTTGGCCTGAACCTGCAAGCCGCAGCTTATATGATCAATCTGGACATTCCGTGGAATCCTGCTGTACTGGAACAGCGTATCGCCCGGATATACAGAATGGGTCAAAAAAAGAAAGTCAATATCATCAATCTGGTAGCCAATGGCACCATTGAGCATCGTATGCTGGATGTACTCAAATTCAAATCCACAATGGCCGAAGGTGTGCTGGACGGAGGAGATGACACCATTATGATGCAAGAAGACAGGTTCAAGCAATTTATGAACAGTGTCGAATCCATGGTGGATGATGCTCCAAAAGAACAATTTACATCGGAACCGGAAGATACCAAAGAATTAAAGGAGACCTATCAAAAACCCTTAGATACAGAGAAAAATCTTGGATTTGATGGCAAGCAGTTGGGTCTTTTTGACGAAACGGAATCAAAACCGAACAAGGGTAAATCTGAAACAACAAAAGCAACAGATAATAGCCAAGCCACTCCTGATTGGCTACAACATTTGGCAAAAGCTTTTTCAGATCCTGCTGTTACAAAAAATATGGCTAAAACATTTACCGAGAAAAATGAGCAAACCGGTGAAACCTATTTCAAACTTCCAGTAGAAAATGAGCAAGTAGTCGAAAATGTTTTAAACAGCCTTGGTCAGTTGTTCAAGGCCATGGAATGGCAAAAGTTGGGGAAATAGAGGTTTTGAATTGCTCTCAGCAAGAATAAACCTCCACCACTAAACCTACTGCTTTGGCTCCAGCTTGTTTTCTTTTACTATATGATCGAGCAGGTTGTTGCAAGCCTCATGCAGCATGTCATAAACGATTTCGAATCCACGGGTGCCACCATAGTACGGATCGGGTACATCGTTGCCTGTTTCAGCATTGTCGTAATCCATCATTTTAAATACCTTGGCCCTAACACCCGGCTTATTGGCTTTGTGCGACTTAAGATGTCCAAAATTGCTCTGATCCATAGCAACGATGTAGTCAAAGTTTTGAAAATCTTCTTCTTTTAGCTTTCGGCCAATGTGGTTTAGGGCTATGCCATTACGTTTGGCAATTTCCATTGAACGATGGTCTGGATCTGCCCCTTCGTGGTATCCTGCAGTTCCGGCAGAGTCGCATAAAATTTCTTCAGAAAAACCACGCTGTTCTACCAATCTCTTAAAAATTCCTTCGGCTAAAGGAGAGCGGCAAATATTGCCTAAACAAACAAAAAGTACGCTTACAGGATTCATATTTATAATTATTCTAATATTAAAGTAGATTTTTTAAACAATGTGTAATTTTTATTAAAAAATATCTGATGTACGGGTTACCTACTTAATGCAACTAGTATATAACAGTACATAACACAATTTATTCATACACCTGTTTAACATTTAGCCCAAAGCCTCTTGAAACGCAAGAGGCTTTTTTTTATTTCTTCTATCAAAAAAAAGTAAATCCAGCTTAACAAACAAGTCATTACCGATTGCAAATGCCTTTGTAAGGACAATTCGCACATTTACCCAAATCATCTGTTTGCCCAAATGGCACCTCAAGATCAAATATTTCGGCCATGGTTTCCCGCAACTGCAATTCGAATTCCGGCAACAGATCCCGCACATCATCCAGAGGTAAGTTTTTTGCCCCAACTGCTTTAAGTTTTAAACGCCAGTCAAAATCATCTTTAAATAATTCTTTGATGTTAAATAGCCCGGGTTGGAGTTTTTCTGAGGTATCGGGTCTCTGCGATTGTGCTAGCAAACTGTAAAAAAGCAATTGCAAGGCTGCCTTATTTCTGTCTTTTAATTCTCTGTCAAAGAGCCATTCCGGGTCAGGGATGCTGCTGTAATCTTGACCTGTTTTATAGTCAATGATTCTCAAGGTGTCACCTTTCAAGTCTATCCGGTCAATAATGCCCGATATGATGGCCATATATGTCCTATCCTGCATGGTTACCGGGTAGCTCAAGCTGTAGCCACTGCGACTGCCCGACTCCAACCCTACCACCGTAAAAGGCGCATAAGCCTTGTCTATGGCCACAATCCTGTGCATCATTTTTTGCATCATTTCGCGTACCAATACCATCTGACCTTCCACCTTCATTACCTCGTCTTCTGGTAGCCCAAAATGATCACTGATGGCCTGATCGATGCATTGACCCATATTTTTGGCTTGTTCTTGCAAATCGTGCGCTTCTACTATTTGCTGGCTTTGCAAAAAAGGCATATACAACAACTCCATTGCTTTGTGCAGCATATTGCCAAATTCGCGCATGCCAATGTCTTCCTCCACTTCTTTTTCCTCGCCCAGATCGAGCACATACCTGAAGCAGAAACGCAACCTGCATTCCAGATAGGTGTTGATGGCCGTAGGTGTGAGTTTTTTCTGCGGTAGTTTTGCTGTAGAACCCGTAAGAAAGTGATGCAGCAGTTGCTGAATGTTTTCCTTTTTGTAAATGGTAATATTTCGCGCTGCCGAAGGTCTGATATCGGCTTGCAAGGTATGTTTGCTGGCTATAAGCTCTGTTTCAATAGACAGTTGCTGTAAGTAGCGGCTTTGCTCACCATAATGGCCATCGGTATCTTCTGTATTATGAAAAATATACACATGCTCAGCCCTTTGCAGCAGCCGGTAAAACAAATAGGCATAAATGGCTTCGCGGGTTTCAAAAGTCGGCATGCGATAGCCCTTTCGAAGACTGTCAGGAATAAATGATGGGCTCTGTGTATTGGCGGGCAGTACACCTTCATTTACTGAGAGTATAAATACATGTTTGAAATCGATGTTGCGGGTTTCCAGCATACCCATAAGTTGTAGGCCGGCCAGCGGCTCACCTTCAAAAGGCAGGCGAATGCTCTGCGAAACTTGCCGGAATAAACGGACGAATGATTTAAGATCGGTGCTTAGGTTATAGGTGCGCATCATGTCACTCAGGCGAGTGAGCGACTGATGATAATGCCAGATAAACTCTCTTTCTATTTCCAGCAAGCCTTTTTCTTCGCCATAGCTGGTGGTGGCACGCATTTGCAATAATGTTTTGAGATAGCTGGTAAATTCATCCGGATTTTCAGGCCTTTTGAAAAGGTATTGCAGAAATTCACTTTGAAAATGTAACTCCTCAACCCGGATCGATATTTTATTTTTTTCAAGGAAACCAGCAATCAGGGCATCTATCAGTTCGGGTTCTGCTGCATATACATAGGGGTGCCGCAGTAGCGGATTAACCTGCCGGTAATTGAAAGTCAGCAAGCCTTCTTTGGCCGACCGTCTTCCATTGAGTTGCAATTCGAGTACCAAATCAATAAAGCCACCTGCCTGCGAAGTTTTAAGCGGATAGCCCATGGTAATGTTCAGCTTGTCGACGGCATCGGGCAGGGCATTTAGTACAGGAAAAAGCAGTTGCTCATCGGGCAAAACAATGGCCGTGTTTTCTGTTGACACACTTTCGCCAATTGTTGCCGAAACTTTATCAATTGCC
>DAIQNU010000372.1:0-3519 GCA_036788235.1 Cyclobacteriaceae bacterium | reverse complement strand
TCGCAATTTCGGGGTACTTTTCCCATAGCCAGGCCGGTGGCGTCGCCGAAGGAGTGCCAAGAATGACGTCTATACCATTTTTATGCAGGTCTTCTATGATCTTGTGTAGCCATTCAAAGGTATAAACCCCTTCTTCGGGTTCCATTTTTGACCATGAAAACTCAGCCATACGCACAACGTTAATGTTCGCAGCTTTCATTTGTTTAATATCCTCTGCCAGGTTGGAAGCGGGCCACGACTCCGGGTAATATGAGGCGCCATAATACAATTTGTTGGTACCCAGGTAGGTGTATTTCTGAGCAACAGAAGGAGAGAATAAGCTTGAAAATATACCAAGCAATAAAAAAATAAATCGGTTCATAATAGTGAAATTTAGCTGGCTTTTTGGGTTAAAAAAGGTATTTGTGTCAGTGAGATAAATGTACCAGCTTTATTTCAAAAAGAGGGCTTGCAGAGCCATTTACTCAAAAATGAACAGTAAATGAAAAGACTTCAGGTTTTCTTCAGGAAAAATTTCAGGCAGAAGGGAGTTTGTATTATCTGAGTTTTTTCAATTTTGAATTAGAGACCAAAGAAGTCATTTGGCTGATGGCGATTTGATTGAGTTGTTTCAGGCGCTCTGACTGGCTTAAGCCTTGCCGAATTAACACGGCTCTTTTATCAGCTAAGTCTGATTTAGACTAATCAATTACTTTCTCGCATCACCCATTGTGCTTAATTAACGTTCGTTTTATAGCTTTGCGTCAGACACAAGATTTTTCTCATGCGAAAATATGCAAACTGACCTATCCAAATACGATAATTCTTGGTACAATCCAGGTGCTGGCAGCTTCAAAAGAATTTGTTGGTACATTGTGAATGCCACTTTTTTTAATAGTGGTCTATTGCCAATAAGCAGTCTTAAAGTGAATATACTTAGAGGGTTCGGTGCCGAAATCGGTGAGGGTGTCAACATAAAGCCTTATGTGAATATCAAACATCCTTGGTTACTAAAAATTGGCAACCATGTGTGGATTGGAGAGGGATGTTGGATCGATAATTTGGCGAAGGTAAGTATTGGCGATCATGCCTGTATTTCGCAAGGTGCTTTATTACTCACTGGTAACCATGATTTTTCTAAGCCAACATTCGACCTTATGGTTAAAGAAATCCATATACAAACCGGTGCATGGATTGGCGCTCGATCGGTCGTGTGCCCGGGCGTTACCTGCGGAAGTCATAGTGTGCTTTGTGTTGGTTCGGTGGCTACCAAAAATCTAGAGGCTTATGGTATTTATCAGGGAAATCCTGCCGAAAAAGTAAAATTGCGCCAAATTGAGAACCCAGCCTGATGTCAATCATAGTTAATATTCGATCGATTTTTAGCGCCTAATATGAAAATATCTATAATAACCGTTGCCTACAATTCAGTTTCGACCATTGAAGATACCCTTCGTTCGGTGCAAAAACAAGACTATGGCGATATTGAACATATAGTGGTTGATGGCAACTCTAGTGATGGTACAGTTGAAATTCTAAAACAATATGGAGATAAAATCCGCTGGTTAAGCGAGCCTGATCATGGAATATACGATGCCATGAACAAGGGTATTAGCATGGCAGAGGGTGATGTGGTTGGTATGCTCAACGCCGATGATTATTTCACCGATTCTGGCATAGTGAGCAAGATTGCAGCTTCTTTTATAGACCCGGATCTAGCAGCCACCATTGCTGATATTGCTTTTGTACGCCCCGAGCAGCCCCAAAAGGTCGTAAGAAAATACTCTGCACAACATTGGCACCCAAAAAAATTTGCTTTTGGTTTTATGCCACCACATCCTTCATTTTATTGTCGCAAAGCTTTTTACGATATTTTAGGGTTGTATAAAACTGATTATCAAATTGCCGCTGATTATGAGTTACTAATTCGATATTTATTTGTACATAAAATTTCATACAAATATTTGCCATTGCAGATGGTAACTATGCGTACTGGAGGCGCAAGTACACGTAGTTTGAAGAGTAATATTATTCTCAATGAAGAAATAATACGCGCATGTCGTGAAAATGGAATTGCTACAAACAGGTGGAAAGTCTACAGCAAGTATTTTCGGAAAATTTTTGAACTTCGGGGGCGGCTACATTAAGCGATTTTTTTGACTAAATAAAAAAATGATTTTATTCCTTAGTTTTTTGCCATTAGATTTGACAATATTTGAATTGAATTAATTTTTACATGTAAGTTCATATATATGTTTAACCCATTAAACAACAGGAATGTACTTATTACGGGAATTGGTGGGTTTATTGGTAGAAATCTCGTAGACTATCTGCATCATTTCAATTGGAATGTGTATGGCTATTCTCGAAATTCCGAAGCATTGGAAACTTTGTATGGCGATAAGGTGAAAGCATTTTTGCCTGTATTGGATGTTTCGGCATTGGCCGGAAATAAAATCGGTGCCATAATTCATCTTGCAGGCATTGCACATGATCTTAGTGGAAATTATCGGGAAGAAGATTATACACGTGTAAATTACAGATTCACACAATCGATTTTTGATGCTTTTACAAAGTATGCCCTAAAGTATGACAAGTTTATTTTTTTGAGTTCAGTTAAGGCAGTTACAGATCAGGGAATAACCATGCTTGACGAGGAGAAAGAACCAGACCCGGTTACGCCCTATGGACGATCTAAAAGAATGGCCGAGGAGCATATCAACAACAGCGGTAGTCAGGTGCAGAAATTTATACTTCGACCCTGCATGGTGCATGGCCCGGGCAATAAAGGCAATCTGAATCTTTTGTTCAAATTTGTAAAATCAGGCATCCCATTTCCTCTGGGAAATTTCTCAAACCAACGATCACTACTTACCGTCGATAATCTCTGCTTTGTAATTCATGAAATTTTGATGGGAAATTTGGCGCCTTCGACCTATAATGTGGCCGATAGTGGCACTATTTCTACCTGTGAAATTGTGGAAAACATGGCTCAAACCATGCAGAAAAAATCAAAGATTTGGAATATGCCAAAAGTGATCGTACGTACCATTGCTAAAACTGGTGATTATGTTGGAGGGCCACTTAACAGCGCGAAGTTGCATAAACTCACCGAAGACCTCACGGTAAACAATCAAAAACTTTTAACCGCTCTAGGTAAGCCTTTGCCAGTGGATTTAAAAACAGGTTTAACAACTACATTGCAATCATTTGTATGAATCTATATTTACTTTTTCTAATTTTTTTATTGTTACTGGGAGCCATTTTAGTCTATTTTAAATTGGCCGACAAGTTTGGAATTATCGACCGACCCAATGATCGCAGTCTCCATACCGTCCATACTATCAGAGGTGGTGGCATAATATTCATGGTGGCAGTCATTTTGCATGCCTTGTTTTTCAAGTCCTTCGACAATTGGTTTCTTACCGGATTTTTACTGGTTTCATTGGTCAGTTTCATTGATGACACACGAGATCTGCCCAATCGAATACGGCTTGCGGCTCAATTTACTGCCATAGTATTATTGTTGATTGGCCTGGG
>DAIQNU010000371.1:0-3523 GCA_036788235.1 Cyclobacteriaceae bacterium | reverse complement strand
GTAACAGCCTTGGTGAGCAAGAGTTCTATCGTTCCGGTCTTACGCTCCTCTGCCAAGGTGCGCATGGTGAGGGCTGGGATAAAGAAGAAAAGTGTCCAATAAGCAATGGCGAAAAAGCCTCGCATACTGGCCTGACCCGTGATGAAAACATCGGATCCATAAAGCCAGGTAAAGAGCCCACTAAAGCCCAAAAAAAGAACCAGTAAAATGTAGGCCATCAAAGAATCAAAATACGATTGCAGTTCCCTGCGTGCAATAATCCAAATCTTATTCATGTGAATAATTGATTAAAATGGTGTTCGATTGTTTTACAAAGAAAAATCAATTCATGGTGAGGTTGCGGAATA
This sequence comes from Cyclobacteriaceae bacterium, assembly GCA_036788235.1. Lineage (GTDB taxonomy): Bacteria > Bacteroidota > Bacteroidia > Cytophagales > Cyclobacteriaceae > JAFIEV01. The sequence goes on along the minus strand of DAIQNU010000371.1, from coordinate 3,176 downwards.
CATCTTCCAGCTTGGTTTCCACGGGGATGGATTCGGTAAGGGCCCAGCCTTTTTCCACACACATCCTGAAAATATCCCTTCGGCTGTAGCTACCGGGCTTGCTGATTACTTCAAATCTGTTGTGTTCAGCAGAAATGCAGATAGCATGTTCTACAGCTGGCAATTCTTTAAGAGCCAATTCAACCTCTGAGGCAAGGGCATCTTCAATACGGACTTTGCTTACCTCTTTGCCGGACGCTTGACTTCGAAGCGCCTCTGCCGTACCGTTGGCTACTATTTTCCCCTTATTGATGATCAATATCCGGTCGCAGGTAGCTTCTACTTCTGGCAAGATGTGGGTGCTTAGGATCACCGTTTTCTCTTTGCCCAATTGTTTGATCAGCTTTCTGATTTCCACAATTTGATTGGGATCTAAACCAGTGGTGGGTTCATCAAGGATAAGAATCTCAGGGTCATGGATCATCGCTTGAGCCAATCCCACACGCTGGCGGTAACCTTTGGATAGCTCTCCAATATTCTTATGTTTCTCGGCATTCAGGCCACAATCCAGAATCATCTGACGGACGCGCTCGCCAATTCTCGCTTTTGGAACACCTTGAAGGGAAGCACAAAACTCAAGGTACTCGATCACCGGCATATCCAGATACAATGGATTGTTTTCCGGCAAATAGCCGATGTGCTGCTTTAGGACTTCATTTTCTTGAGAAACAGCCTTGCCACCTATGTAAATCTCACCGCCTCCCATAGAAATGTAGCCAGTGATCATCTTCATGGTGGTGGTTTTTCCAGCCCCATTTGGACCTAAAAAACCTAGTATTTCGCCTTTTTTTACCTCAAATGAAATATTATCTACCGCTATCTGACGCTCGTACTTTCTGCTCAGATTTTCAATTGCTATGTCCATGTTCTCCTAAATTTTAAATAAAGCCTAAAGGTTGATGATTTACCGCTAACCAGCCGCAAAAATAGAGTAAGAGACAAAAAATGAAAATACTTGTAAAATTTCTTTTGCTGATTAGCCAGCTTTTTAAAGCATCTGAATAACTCATGAATACCATAAGTCAAGGATGTGTATAGAATTTGGGTAGTATTGTACTGTGTTGAGCCAGAGGAACATACTTTTTGCATGCCTTATTTTTTTGATGATTGGTGGTGGTTTGCTGGCACAGGATGAGAAATCTACTCCATTTTCAGAGCCACTTTCCAGACCTATGGGTGTAAATCTCTTTCATGCCAATGAGATCAAGAAAAAGTCGCTCAACATTATGTTTTTTATCTCGCCCGATTGTGGACTTACCAATCGATATGCCGAAACACTTAGAAAGCTGCAAGTGGAGTTTGGCTCTAAAACCTTTGCCTGGTATTTGGTAATCCCCGAACGCAAACACAAGCGCAGCGACATTGTACGCTATCTGAACAAGCATCGATTGGAGCGCTATGCCATCATGCTCGACCCTGAAATGATACTCACCAAGCAATTGGCGGTGAAACACTATCCCGAATGCCTCCTGCTCAATAGCAAAGGCGAGGTGCTCTATCAGGGACCTATTGACGACCGAATCGCGGATTTGTCGCGGTGGAGCAAATCAGCCGAAAGAGAATACCTGAAGGAAGCGATATTGGCTGTGCTCTTTCAAAAGAAACAATACGACAACAAGGTAGAATCGCTGGGATGCCCTATTGTATTCGAATAAAACCCAACATGCGCTCAAGCTGTAGATTTCAGACGGTATGAACGAACCCAATTCAATGCGTCAGACGGGGCTGTGGGGGATCTTTGGGGTAGTTCTTTTAGTCTTGTTCTGGTTTTGGTATAGACTCCAGTGGTCTGGCACTTTTCAGTTTTTTAACGATGCCACCGAATGGGCATTTTTAGACAAACTGGGCCATTTTTGGTGTACTTACCTGCTGGCCTCCTTTATTCATGCCTGGGTGTATGGTGATCAACCCAAAAACTATGCAGCCAGCCTTCAGGCTTTTGTGATGGTGAGCAGCATTGAGCTTGCCGATGCCTTCTCAGTCGATTATGGATTTAGTATTTTTGATGTGCTGGCCAATGGATTAGGTGCTTTGCTTGCCTTCTGGGCTCCGTTTAAGTCAGCGCCCTTTCGGCTGAAATTTAGTTTTATACCCAGTGGATTGGCGCATTTGAGGCCAGAAATGCTGGGCTCTACCCTCGCAGAGCAATGGCTTAAAGACTACAATGGACAAACGTATTGGATCAGTGTGCCCCTCAATCTATGGTTTAAGAAAAGCATGCTTCCTGACTGGTTGGGCATAAGCTTAGGGTATGGAGCACACGGTATGCTTTATGCTCCTCCGGCCTTTAACCCTGATTTTGCCTGGCAGTGGTATATCGGTCCTGATATTCTTTTCAGTAGACTTCCTATTAAGACGCCTTGGATGAAAACCGCTTTTCTATTGCTTGATATCATTAAATGGCCTTTTGGCTTTTTGTTTTGGCAGAGTGGGTTGGGTTGGGGCTGGGGGTTTTGAGGAGCTAGAATGGCAAAACCTTAGTAGTGAAAATGGAATGTAAATACAGAAGGGGTGTTCACTAAAAGCACCCCAAAAATAAAAAGTTTAGTTGATGATTTATAGGAATCCTATCTTTTGCTATATTGGCAGGTGGGTTTAATAAGTTCGATAATTAGTGTAAATTAGAACGAGAAGTAAGTGAAATGTCGTCTGTACATAAATAAATTATACGAAATTTAAAAAAATGAGGAGATTTTTTATAATATTAAATATCGCAAGTTTGATTGGAGCATTTATCATGCTTATGGTTGAACAATCCTGGGGGGCACTTGCTTCAGCTTTAGGTCTAACAGGAAGCTTGATTTCACTGATATACTCAAATTCAAAGACCCAGTCGAGTAATAAGTTAACGCAAACGGGTAGCAAGAAATCAAAAAACTATCAATAAGCTGGAGTGATAAAATTATACTTGATAAACTGGCCCTTTTTAATTTAAGCGCAGATTCGTGCATGGGCTCAACCAACGAGGTATAGATTAAATGGGAATCTTGTTAATTAGTTATTTTTTTTGTGAAGCATCCCAATGGACCTCGTTGGCAATAGCTGTCTAACTTTCCAAAACTTTATAGCTTTTGGAAAGTTTAAAACGGGCTTCCAATCGCCTTTGCCACAAGGGCGGCCGATATTCAAATCCCGAA
>DAIQNU010000370.1:0-3535 GCA_036788235.1 Cyclobacteriaceae bacterium | reverse complement strand
TAAAAACGAGGGTATCAAAAGAGAGCTGCCGACCATGTTAAATAATGACATGGCCAGAATAAAGCTTACCTATATCCTTATCTTTAGTTTGCCGGGGTCGCCCATGTTGCATTATGGAGAAGAACTTGGAATGGGCGATGATTTAAAGAGAAAAGATCGATTCTCAATTAGAATTCCGATGCAGTGGAATGATCAATTGCATGGTGGTTTTTCTTCGGCGCCCATGCAGCAATTGTACTGCTCGCCACTCTTTCATGGAGACTACAGCTATGCCAAAGTCAATGTGGAAAAGCAAAAAAAAGAACATGACTCCTTATATCACTTTATGGCTGCACTTATTAAAACCCGAAAAGGATGCCTGGAAATTGGCGAAGGGAAATGGACGGTTACCAATGTAGGTAATGATAAACTGTTGGCGATTCAATATGAGCTTGACCAACAATTATTAATAACAATCTGTAATCTATCATCAAAAAATGAGAAAGGAAAATTCCCTGTGGCTATAAGTAGCAAATCGCCCTTTCTTGAGATTCTTTCAGATAGCAAATATTCGAAAATTAACGAAGAATTTACTGTTAGCGCTTATGGATATAGGTGGCTAAAATTTAGTAATCACAAAATCATTTAGACAAATGCTACAAATAGGTTATCATGTTTCTCATGAACAATTTTCACCCAAGGATTTGCTGTCGTATGTACAGTTAGCAGAAAAAAAGGGATTTCAATTTGCCATGTCTTCAGATCATTTTTATCCATGGAGCGAATCCCAAGGGCATTCTGGACATGCTTGGACTTGGCTTGGAGCAGCTTTGGCCAAAACAAATTTTCCGATAGGGGTTGTCAATTGCCCATGCTACCGATACCATCCGGCCATTATAGCCCAAGCAATAGCTACACTGGCCACCATATTTCCGGACAGGTTCTGGGTGGCATTTGGCAGTGGTCAAATGCTTAATGAAGGGGTGATAGGATCAAAGTGGCCCACCAAACAAAAACGAAACGAAATATTAAAGGATGCTATAGGGGTGATCCGACAGCTTTTGAATGGTGAAGAAGTAAATTTTTCTGGTTCTTTTGAACTACACGAGGCCAAACTTTATACCCTACCACCAAGTCCTTCAGAAATCATAGGGGCGGCCATTACCCCAGAAACTGCCGGCTTTATTTGTGAATGCACCGATGGCCTTATTACAGTTAATCAACCACTCGAAAAGCTTGAAAAAGTACGTCAAGCATGGCATGGGGCTGGTGGAGAAAAAAGTCTATGACCCTAAAACTACAGGTGTCTTATGACCCCAGCCACGAAGTGGCCACAAAAGGCGCATTTGAACAATGGAAGACGAATATTTTTGGAAGTGAAATGCTGACCCAACTCAGGACACCCAAGCACTTTGAGCAAGCTGCGGTTCATGTAACCGAAGCTGATATGAAAGATTATGTTCTTATAGGAAATGATCCAAACTTTTTTGTTGAGAAGATTCTTACATGCTACAAGCTAGGTTTCTCAAGAATTGACATTCATAATGTAAATAAAAATCAAGAAGCTTTTATCCACTTTTTTGCTGAGAAAGTATTGCCGAAATTGAAGGTTAAGTAGTGGTGCTGGTTGCATATACCCACAAAAGAAAAACTTATAGTTTTAATATTTAAAGAAAGCTCTACAATTGCTTACTATTTCCATTTACTTAGTTCTTTCAGTTTGCACCATAAATTAATTCATAATAATTGGGAATAAACTTCTACAAAAAAACCCGTTTTGGGAAATGATTTCCCCAATCTATAGCCACGCTATATCCTATTTTTATCGGAAGATCATCAGGGCCTGCAATACATTCAACTTTTTTTAATGTATATGTTAGTGTATGACTGAAAATGCTGAATTAATAGTGCACATCTGTTTCATGGTATGCCTATTGCCTTCAAAGGTCATAAAGCTCATTTAACGACAAGCCGACTTTATGGTAAAATGGACTTAGTAATTGCCTCAACTGATAAATTAATAGAACAATAAACAACCATGAAAATGAAAAATGAAGATGAGAAAAATCCTAAGCTTGCTGACTTAGAAAAAAACACCTTATCAGATGTAAACGCTCCGATGACAACAGATCAGGGGGTAAAAATTAATGATGATCAAAATTCTTTAAAAGCAGGTTCCAGAGGCCCATCACTGCTTGAAGATTTTATTATGCGAGAAAAAATCACGCATTTCGACCATGAGCGGATTCCTGAGCGAATCGTTCATGCGCGAGGTTCAGGGGCTCATGGTGTTTTTAAATTGCACACCTCATTAGAGCCCTACACCAAAGCCAAGTTGTTTAATCAAGTAGGCAAAGAAACTCCTGTTTTTGTGCGATTCTCGACAGTTGCTGGCTCAAAAGGCAGCACAGATTTACCCAGGGATGTGCGTGGTTTTGCTGTTAAGTTTTATACAGAGGAAGGAAATTACGACCTGGTGGGTAATAATATGCCAGTTTTTTTTATTCAAGATGCAATGAACTTCCCTGATCTGGTGCATGCAGTAAAACCAGAGCCACACAATGAAATACCTCAAGCGGCTGCCGCTCACGATACATTTTGGGATTTCATTTCATTGATGCCAGAAAGCATGCACATGATTATGTGGGCAATGAGCGATCGGGCTATACCCCGCAGTCTACGAATGATGGAAGGTTTTGGAGTTCATACCTTTAGGTTTATCAATGAACAGGGAAAATCGACTTTTGTAAAATTTCATTGGAAGCCTAAACTGGGGGTTCATTCGGTACTTTGGGATGAGGCTCAGAAAATTTCTGGTAAAGACTCGGACTTCCATAAAAGAGATTTGTGGGACGCCATTGATAATGGAGATTTCCCCGAGTGGGAACTGGGCGTTCAACTAGTGCCAGAAGAGGATGAGCATAAATTTGATTTTGATTTGCTGGATCCTACCAAGATAATTCCTGAATCTGAAGTGCCTGTACAATTGGTAGGTACCATGACTTTAAATAGAAATCCTGAAAATTTCTTTGCTGAGACAGAGCAGGTTGCTTTTCATCCCGGGCATATCATTCCAGGCATCGATTTTACCAATGACCCCCTCTTGCAAGGTAGGCTCTTTAGCTATACTGATACACAACTCAGTCGTTTGGGGAGTCCTAATTTTCATGAAATACCAATAAACCGTTCGATCAACCCAATTCGAAATCACCAACGAGATGCGCATATGCGCATGCAAATCAACAAAGGTGCGGTTAGCTACCACCCTAATTCCATTGATGGTGGTTGTCCTTTTCAATCCATGATGAAAGACGGGGGATTCCATTCACACGAAGAGCGCATTGATAGCAAGAAAATTCGCACACGATCTGAATCTTTCCGAGATCATTTTAGTCAGGCTAAGCTTTTTTATTATAGTCAAACCAAAACCGAACAGCAGCACATTGTTAATGCTTTTCAATTTGAGCTTTCGAAAGTTAAGCGGCCTGAAATAAGGGAGCGCATGGTCAATCAAATTACCAATGTAGATTTGGAACTTGCTCGCCAAGTAGCCAAA
>DAIQNU010000369.1:0-3558 GCA_036788235.1 Cyclobacteriaceae bacterium | reverse complement strand
TGCCATTAAGTACTGTATTGACAGGTGTCTCAAATGCATTATCCATGGCTACAGGTGCCTGATTTGAGCTCGTAACCGTGATGGTGACAGTGGCAGTAGCGCATAAACTAGGTGCGCCATTGTCGCAAACTTCATATACAAAACTGTCTTCACCGATATAATTTGCCGTGGGCGTATAGGAAAATGTTCCATCTACATTTAGGCTAAGCAAACCATGCTCTGGTGCTGTTGCAGGTGTAGTATTCACTATCAGATCATCACTATCGGGGTCAGAGTCGTTGAGCAGAACATTGCCATTCAAGGTGACATTGTTTGGCGTGTCAAATTCATCGTTTTCTGCCACAGGTTGCTGGTTCACTACTTCCTGCGTCGCCAAGGTAAAAGCATTAAACTGATTTATCATGTCACCAGACCTGACAGTGCCAGCATTGGAGTCTCCGGTTCTGGCACTTGAACTTGCATTAACCCATTCGCTCCCTGACCAGGCTCCTACAACAATCGCAGGTACCGCTGTAGTCTCACAACTGCCAGCGCCCCAATGCAAAGTCACCTGTGCTTCTGCACTGCCTACTGGCTGATTTAATAACCAGTATTCGCAATTGCTGACCGATTCAATCGAAGCTTCCTTAGCCGAAATATTAAAATTCGGGTTTACCTCTTCATCCAAATATCGGGCGACAAAGGTGGTTGGTTCTGAAAGATTGCTTATGGACAGTGGACGATATTTCCCATTATTACCAATGGGGAAAGTAAAATCCACAGACCCAATTTTATGAATGGGCCCATCTACATGCGATGCATTGGAAGGTGTACCGGAAATGCTTGAACTTGCCGTTAAATTGAGATAATTGGCTGTAGAACTTGAAATAATTCCCTCCTCAAGTTGTAAATTATTTGCTACCGTAAGCGGAAAAGTTAAAACCTTTCTTCCGCTTCCGTTTACATGTAAATTGTGTAAAGAAAAAGGCACCGTGCCTATTAAGGATTGTTCTTGGCTACCAGTAAGTGCCAAGGTGCCTTCATCTTGTACAAAAGTACCATGGTTTTGCAAATCACCATGTAGGGTTGTTCTTCCTTGCCCAATGGTGCTAAAACTTCCATAAACAGTTAAACCATGTGGCGATGAAGCATTTTCGCATTGTTGCAAATGTGCTTGGTTGCCACTCAGTGTAAGTTGGGCATTTTCCAGAATAATCAGATCATGAAAAATGGCAGGATCGGTACCTGTATCTGTAATTACAGGCTGGTGGTCTATTTCAATATTATTTATTGGATTGATTAACAATACATCACCACAAATGGGCACTCGGTTCATACCCCAATTGCTGGCTGTAAACCAGTCAGTTTCACTGCCTACTGTGCCACCGATCCAATGGTTATACGATTCTGAAGCACCAATATCAGTGATAGTGGATCTTGGATTTCCATCAATATCGTCTGTAATTTCAAATAAATTGGTGCCCTTGTCTATTGTAGGAGAAGAAATATTACCTGAAACAATACGCAGGTCTCCGTCGGACAAAGATTTGAAAAATGTCAGTGGGTTTTCACCTATGGAGGCCTCATCCTGAGTAGTTTGAAGTTTCCAGTTTGCTAGGTTGGTATTGGTACCATCAAGCTTACCGGCAAAAGCAGCACTAGTGCTGAAGTAAAGATTATAATCAGCTTGCCAGCCGGCTTCGGTATTTAAAAAGGCTGGTAAGTGCTCGCCAACCCCGCTACGTCCATTGAAAAACACATTATTTTTAACTTCCAGCTGTGAAGCCGCTGACCTGTACATGGCATAAGTATTAGCTGTACCGGTAGTTGCAGTACCAGCAATAGCAACTGAATTGTTGAATAACTTTACATTTCCAGTTGAAGCTGCATTGGAGTAAATTCCATAAATCGGATTAGCTGTTTGGTTTTGGCCAAGTGCTATGAAATTGTTGTAGATATTGAAGTTGCCTACCACATTTGATATCCTCAATCCAACTATATTGCCTGCCTCTGAGGTAACGTGAAGATCTTTGATAACATTTTTACTAAAGTTTACTGTGCCATCACCCAAAAATGAAGCTCCAGTGACAAAGTGGTTATTGTTTATAGATCCATCGATCAACAGGTTGCTTATTTCATTGTCTTCAATGAGAACTTCACTGGTACTTTTTACATCAATGATGAATCCATCAAGCCTACCATTTGTACTTGCGTTGTCGATTTGCACAGTCAAGTTTCTGATTTTATTGCCGGAAACCTTATATGTAGAACCACCACTGCCATCAGAAATCCTAATAGCTTGCATATTTGCTGCAAGATTGATATCATGGAACAATATATCGCCGGTGCCATCTTCAAAGCTTCCAAGATTATTATCTGTGATTTCGATATTGCAGTTGTTGCATCCAGCACTTTCAATTAAAGATACATCACTAGAACTTGCCGGAGATTTTTGTCTGATATAATAATTGGTGAATGTATTACCACTTATTATTGTGGGAACATCATTTGCGACTTGCGTCAATTGAATTACTCGAAGTGAAGTCCAACCTTGAGAACTTGTAACATCTGTCAAGAATGTACCATTTGCCATTCTGTCGCTACCACCAAAATAGTTGTCTTTAATGATAAAGCTGCCACTACTGTTTACAAGAATATGGTGAATTCTACGGTTTAAACTGAAGTTTATTTTGATAGTTTGGTAAAATGAATTCCCTTCAATCAACCACTGATCTGTTCCATTGCTCAATACTATAGCGGATGAAAAATTGACACTTGCTATCAGGTTATTCTGGAAACTATTATGCAATATTTGATTGTTCCTATTGGGTGAGTCAATATTACCTATAGAAACAATACCTCTATGTGTTCTATCTACCTCCGAACTACCGATCAAACAATATTGAATAATATTGTCGCTGTTACCCTGTCCATTTGTAGTTCCCGAAAATTTCACATTTCCCCAATTGTTGTTTCTCGATAACCCATCTAAATGCGCATATTGAAATGTATTGTTACTACTACCATTCTTTAATTCAAAGGTGGCACTGGTCGAATTGTTAGTGTTGGAAAATCGTAAGTAGATGGGTTCATTAGCTCCAGTTCCGGAACTGGAAGGATCCCGTCCGTCGATTATTATATTTTTGGCACCATCAAGACTGAAAAGACCTTTGTTGAGAACCGAACCGGTAATATTGCGCAATGTATTGGCATCGGGTCTAACGGTAATGCTAAAATTTTCCATGGCTGGCAGATAGCCAAGTTCAAATGCTCCTGTTTCGCCACTTATATCAGAAATCACATTTAGCACAAGATTCCCATCTAAACCTTCAGACATAATTGCCTCGAAAACCCCACCTGCATTTGTAAAAGATGTAAAGTCACCTGTGACACCGACAGTTTGAGTGCCTGATAAAGGTTGAGCCAATATATGACTAGAGAATAAAAAAGTTAGGGGAACCAAAAAAAGAAGTCTAAATATTTGACTTGAACAATTGTGTAAGAGTTTTACCATATCCAAATTAGCATTTTGTAATCAAACTGTACTTTACAGTTTTCGTCTTCAATACAATCTGGAGG
>DAIQNU010000368.1:0-3587 GCA_036788235.1 Cyclobacteriaceae bacterium | reverse complement strand
CCTTGCGGGCCCCGAAGTATTTCAATTTGCTCGACATCAATAAAATCGAGCGTGGTTACCGCTGGCCGGGCAAAGTAGACGCCATCAATATAAAAGCCCACGCCAGGATCAATACCATCGTTGGTAAGGCCAAAAGTAGAACCTAAGCCGCGAATATTGAGAGTAGTATTGCGCGGATTGGAAGAATACAATTGCACCGTAGGTACAAGCTCCTTTAAGCGGTTTACATTGAATGCACCGGCATTGTCAATAACAGCACCACTCACTACTGATATGGGTATGGGTACTTCCTGTATTTCCTCTTTGCGTCGTCTAGAGGTAACGATTATTTCTTCGAGAAGAATATCATCGACGAGCTTGATTTCTAAAGGTTCGGATGCGTATTCATTAATCTGAATAATTTGTGTTTTATGACCTACGGAATTAACCTCGATGGAGATTGGTAGCTTACCTTTAATGGGTAAGGTAAATGCGCCAATATCATCTGTAATGGTATAATCAGTAGTGCCTTGTACAACTATAGTTGCTCCATATAAGCCTTCTCCGGAATGATTGTCTATCACTTTTCCGAAGATTTGAGGTTTGTCAACTTGTGCTTTGAGTGAAGCACTCGAGATAAAAATAAATAGAATAGTAATATATCTGCGGTTGTTGAATTTATTTTTCATGTAAGTAAATATTTAAAGTCTATAGAATATATAGGTAATAAGTACAAAAAAAAGATCTTAGATGATCAAGCGATCATTACAGGCAACAACAACGATCCACAGAGGCTGAATTTTGTGATAGGCCATTGCTACAAACTTGGGCAGACTGAGATGGTTCAGTTAAGAAAATTCTAGTTAGTGAAATGTAGTAATCGATCATCGTATTTGGCTTTTATTATTTGAGTGCAACAAAAGTAAAAATAAAAATTGAAAAACAAATAAAGTCTATATGATTTATAGACTTTATTTTCTGGAGTCTGATTTTTGATAAAAAGAATTTCAGAAAATATCTTAAATCACCGATTTGGGTAGATGGCCATTTTAGAAATGTAATTTTTAAAATGGAGTTCTATTTACATGATTATGCTGTTCCGATTAGATTCATATATATAATTTGTAATGATCAAGGTATTTTAAAATTCTGTTTAAGGAGTATTTCTAACAACTATTTATTGACATCCATTTGCATACTTTGCATTTGCAATACCAAACTAAAGTCAGCCAAACCGTATGGATATTTTCTCGCTAATAATCCTTTATTTTGTAGTCAAAATTCAGTGCATACCATACTATGCGTATAGGGCGATACATTCCGATAGTTGATAAACTCAAGCAGTACACCGTTGCTGATTTGAAGAGTGATTTTTTTGCCGGGCTTACCTTAGGTGTGCTATTGATTCCCCAAGGTATGGCATATGCTGTTTTGGCTGGGCTTCCTCCAGTTTATGGATTGTATGCGTCGGTGATACCTGTATTTATTTACGCCATATTTGGCACTTCACCTTCATTGTCTGTTGGACCGGCAGCTCTGCTATCACTGCTCATTCTGGCCGGCATATCACCAATAGCACAGCCTGGATCCGTCGAGTATATTTCTTTGGCCATTCAGTTGGCTTTTCTGGTAGGTGTCATACGTTTGCTTTTGGGTTTGTTTAAGATGGGCTTTATGGTCAATTTTATTTCCAACCCGGTAATCAGTGGGTTCACATCGGCTGCGGCCATAATAATTGCCGTTAGTCAGTTCAAAAATCTACTTGGCATTAAACTTCAATCAGGCGGAGGTGTAGTAGAAGTATTTATGGCACTTTTTGCCCATGTTCATGAAATACACTTACCTACGGTGATTTTTGGTGTATCTGCTATTCTTCTAATGTTTTTCTTTAAAATTCTACATAAATCCATACCTGGACCCTTAATTACCATGATACTAGGTACGGTAGTCATGTATCTATTTCATGCCTATGAAACAGGAATATCTATTACTGGTAGGGTGCCAGTTGGTTGGCCTGAATTCAAACTTCCGGTTTTTGAACTCGCTAGTATGCGGCAATTAATTCCCGTAGCCTTCACCATCGCATTGATCGGATTTATGGAATCGGTGGCCGTATCAAGAGCGATACAATCGAAACGAAAGACTTACAAAGTAAACCCCAATCAAGAATTGCTCGCTCTGGGATTATCAGGTATAGTTGGGTCATTCTTTCAAGCATTTCCAACTACAGGTAGTTTTTCGCGTACTGTTATAAATCATGACGCTGGAGCACGCAGTACCTTGTCAGCAGTATTCGGTTCCATATTGGTACTTATTACTTTGCTGTTTCTTACGCCTTTATTCTACTATCTACCCGCGACCGTACTTTCAGCCATTATAATCATGGCAGTCAAAAACCTGATAGACCTCAAAGAACCACTTAGGCTTTGGCATGCAGATCGTCGCGATTTTTATATGTTGATGGTGACCTTTATTGTCACCCTGGGTTTCGGCATTATTACCGGACTAGTAACCGGGGTACTGGTCTCCATTACTATGATGGTATTCCGAACTTCATATCCGCATTATGCTGTATTAGGTCGATTAGAGGGTACCACCTATTTTCGCAATGTGCTCAGATTTAAAAAGGCATTGCAAAGACCTGATATGCTTGTTATTCGTTATGATTCCCAACTGTATTTTGGCAATGCCAATTATTTTAGAGATACCATTTTGCGTCATGTGCATATGAAAGGTAAAGAATTGAAGATCTTTGTCTTGAATGCCGAAGCCATCAATGCCATTGATTCCACCGGACTCGAAGTATTGGCCGAATTACATGAAGAACTTCGTGCCCGTGATATTATGTTTTACCTTTCTGGCGTAAAAGGGCCTGTGCGTGATGTCTTAGCGCGTAATGGCCTAATGGAAAAAATTGGAAAGGAAAACTTTTTTATTCATACTGTAGAGGCTGTGGAAAAGTTTGAGGAACAAGTAGATGACATTTCTAAAAAAACCATTCATAGTTAATGAAGAAAACTAAAAAGACCTTGCCCAAAGTCGAAATCATCAATTATGGACTCTATGAAACCTGGGATCGGGAAGATAAAGCTTTGCCGGGCTTTTTGGAACTTACAGATCGTGTAAAAGCCATTATTGGCGTAGAATTTGGAATGATCGTGAAAATTTGGCAAGCCAAAGGTAGGTATATTGATTATAGAATAGATCACCCACCATTTGTCGACGAATCAGGAAATATCGAACCACCCTTCGAGGGGCAATATAGAGTTCGATCTAGCGATTTTGAGTTTTTCATTGGAGATACTATTTGGGAACCTGTAGAAGACAAGCGTGGTGAATGGAAAATGTCGGTTTTTTTAGATGGGACATTGCTGGCAACAAAAAGCATACTACTGTATTGAGAGGCTTCGGATTTGAGATTTCGGCTTTAGTGATGAATGAAGTTGCGTGATGCGTAATGCGTTGATGCGTGATAGTGTGATGATAAATTGTAAATACTTTCACCTTTTTTCAACGACCTTTCAGCTTTCAGCTTTGAGCCGGCAAAGGCTGGCTGTCAATGCCTGAAATATGTTGACCGTTTTTGTCTTTAAAAAGTAACTTAAAAA
>DAIQNU010000367.1:0-3618 GCA_036788235.1 Cyclobacteriaceae bacterium | reverse complement strand
GAATCATTGACGGCGATGTGCCGGAAAATCTAAAATCAAAAACAATTATTTCGCTAGACATGGGGCTGCTGATTGCCGGTGCCAAGTACAAAGGTGAGTTTGAAGAACGCTTGAAAGCAGTTATCAAAGAAGTTACCGATGCCAATGGTGAAATAATCATGTTTATCGATGAAATACATACCCTTATTGGTGCGGGCGCTGGAGGTGAAGGTGCCATGGATGCGGCCAACTTGCTCAAACCGGCATTGGCCAGAGGCGAACTCCATGCCATAGGAGCCACCACGCTCAAAGAATATCAAAAGTACATTGAAAAAGACAAAGCATTGGAACGTAGATTTCAGGCCGTAAATGTACCTGAACCCAGTACAGAAGATTCTATATCGATATTGCGTGGGATAAAAGAAAAATATGAATTGCACCATGGCGTACGAATAAAAGACGATGCCGTTATAGCTGCCGTGGAGCTTTCGAGCCGCTATATTTCCGACAGATTTTTGCCCGACAAGGCCATTGACCTTATGGATGAAGCGGCTTCGAAATTAAGGCTTGAAATGGACTCTATGCCCGAAGAACTGGACGAGCTGAACAGAAAGATTATGCAGCTTGAAATTGAGAGAGAGGCTATTCGACGGGAAAAAGACAAGGACAAAGAAGCATTGCTCACCAAAGAGCTGGCAGAAATAAGTGATAAAAGAAATGAACTAAAAGCCCGTTGGGAAAATGAAAAATCGGTAGTGCAGGCCATGCAAAAAGGAAAAGAGCATATAGACCATTTGCGCTACGAAGCTGAGCAACTGGAAAAAGCTGGTGACTATGGCAAAGTAGCCGAAATACGCTATGGGAAAATCGGAGAGGCTGAAGCCAAACTCGCTGAACTTCAAGAAAAAGTAAAACAAATGGGTGAAAATGCCTTGCTAAAAGAAGAAGTTGACAGTGAGGATATTGCTGAGGTTGTTGCCCGATGGACAGGCATACCGGTATCGCGCATGCTGCAAAGCGAACGTGTCAAGCTCCTGCACCTTGAGGAAGAATTGACAAAAAGAGTTGCAGGGCAGGAAGAAGCCATTCGAGCCCTTAGTGATGCAGTGCGCCGCAGCCGGGCAGGCTTACAAGATCCAAAACGCCCGATTGGTTCATTCATATTTATGGGTACTACAGGTGTCGGTAAAACCGAGCTTTCAAAAGCCTTGGCAGAATATCTGTTTAATGATGAAAATGCCATGGTGCGCATTGATATGTCTGAATATCAGGAACGCCATGCCGTAAGCAGGCTGATCGGAGCGCCTCCGGGCTATGTAGGCTATGATGAGGGAGGTCAACTAACTGAATCGGTACGACGCAAACCCTATTCGGTGATATTGCTCGATGAAATTGAAAAGGCACATAGTGATGTATTCAATATTTTATTACAAGTGCTAGATGACGGTCGGCTTACTGACAATAAAGGAAGGGTGGCAAATTTTAAAAATACCATTATCATAATGACCACCAACATAGGTGCCGAGCTCATTCAAGAGCGGTTTAGCCATATGAACGATGAGAATTATTTTGAAGTGATCGACCGTACCAAAGAAGAAGTAACTGAAATTCTTAAGCGATCGGTTCGACCTGAATTTCTAAATAGAATTGATGAAATCATAATGTTCAGACCGCTGTCCAAGTCAGATGTTCGCAAAATTGTTGATATCCAATTTGTATTGGTTCAAAGAAGGCTGGCTGATGCCGGGGTGGTGATCGACATGAGCGAACAGGCAAAGGACAGGTTGTCAAAACTTGGCTTTGACCCGCAGTTTGGAGCTCGCCCGTTGAAAAGAGTAATTCAACGTGAAATATTAAATCCATTGTCAAAAGATATCCTTGCGGGAAATGTGCGAAAAGATTCATCAATCTTTATAGATTTAAAAAACGATGTAGAATTTGACTTTCAAAATATCGTCAATGCAGAAATTCTGGAGTAAATGGAAGAAGAACTAATAAAGCAATGCCTGTCGGAAATATCTGACCATAAGTTGATTAAAGCTATTTCTACTCATGGCATTGCTCATAACTACAGCAGTGGGGAAACGATAATTGAACCAGGCAAATACATTAAAATGGTTCCCATTGTGATGGAAGGTGGCATAAAAGTGATGCGCACCAATGAAGAAGGACATGAACTCTTTTTATATTATCTGGGACCCGGAGAAACCTGTGCAGTGGCACTTACTTGCTGCAGCAAGCATAAAACCTCCGAAATAAAGGCAGTAGCTGAAGAAAATACACTGATTCTAGGCATACCTGTCACGCTACACGAAACATGGACCAATGAATTCAGACAGTGGAAAGAATATGTAAGCCAGACTTACCAACACCGATTTCAAGAGCTACTTCACACCATAGATGAAATTGCCTTTAAAAAAATGGACGAGCGCTTGATGAAATATATTTTGACAAAAGTTCGTCAATTAAAAACGAATGAAATACAAATTACCCATCAAGAAATAGCAACAGAGCTGAGCACCTCAAGAGAGGTGGTTTCAAGGCTGCTGAAACAGTTGGAAAAAAGAAAACTAATAGAATTAGGGCGTAATCGCATTTACGTACACGACGATTTTGAAGAAATCATCAGTCATTGATTCGAACTAAATATGAATGAGACAGCATTAAAAGCATATACATTTGTAGCGTATCACCTTTCAATAAGGCCGTCTGGCAACTGATTGGGACCATCGGTATCGACATTGAACCCATGGCTAATGAGTAATAATCGACAGCTATCTATGGCTTGCACTATGCCCGTAGCCACTGCTCCTTCTTTAATTTTTACTATAAGCTCATCCACAATTTTCTGCCATGCTTCCTCACCTGTTTTTTTATTTATACCTTCATCTGCCAGTATTACCACTTCATGCTCAAGTGCTGAAATAAAAAGTAAAATACCCGTACGGCTTTTGGTATTAAAAATCCCACATTCTACAAAAGCCTCCGTAGCCCGCTGAAACACCCTTTCATCAACTCTTTGTTGGCCGGCTATGTGGGCACGTATAACAGGAAATATAAAGGGAAACAAAAAACCCACGACCATCATTACCAATAAAAAAATCATAAGTTCGATAAATGAAACTCCTTGTGGTAGTTTCCAAAGCCATGAGCTGGCCATTAATAATAAAATGCCAAATGCAGTGAATACAGTAGCAGAAAACCAGTTCGATTCGAGGTAATCGTCACTCTTTTGAACAAAATATGGAACAAGTTCTCCGGAAGTTTCCTTCTCAAGCTGCTGCACAGCACTTTCTATATTTTGCTTTTCAGCTTCGCTAAAAGAAATAAGACTACGCATATAAAACCTGAAAGATTATAAATATATTACCAACGGCCAGAAGCACCGCCACCGCCAAAGCCTCCACCGCCTCCACTGAAGCCGCCGAAACCGCCGCCTCCACCTGAAAAGCCGCCAAAACCACCACCACGATAGTGCCTTCCTCCACCATAATAGCCACCCCCTCCAGAGCCGCCATTTTTAGGCATCACAGTAAAAATCAAAATAAAGATGGCCATCATCAGTCCTGCTATAATGTTAAAAAACAGCCATCCGGCAGCCAAAGCTATAAAAAATGTAATGACCTTTCGCACCTTACC
>DAIQNU010000366.1:1695-3646 GCA_036788235.1 Cyclobacteriaceae bacterium | reverse complement strand
GAGATCTGTAGAAAAACCCGGTTGCCAACGTTGAAGACTCTGCCCGATTTCACCAAGATGTTGGTGATTGAAAGCCTTATACACAGAGAAATTATTGCTGCGCCATGAGAAATGCGAAGTGGTTGATAGACTTTGGCCTGCACCTGTAGATCCGGTAGCGGCATTTATGTGAATGTCGGCTTTAATCCAATTTTCAGCGGCCATTGGCCACAGTGCCAATTGAATGCAAGTGGCAAAGCAACCGGGATTCGCAATGTTTTGTGCTTTTTTTATGGCTTCCTTTTCTGGCTCACAGAGTCCGTAAACAAATGGCCGAAAATGCCCAGAATCGTTTATTCTAAAGTCATGGCTCAGATCTACAATTTTGAGACTGTCTTTTACTTTATGGGTTTCAAAGAATTTTTTGGATTGCCCATGCCCGCTGCACAAAAAGAGCACATCAATATGGCTGTCGTCAAAATCATTGGTAAAACGCAGATTTGTTTCACCAATCAGGTCTGTATGCACTTCCCAAATTCCATTTCCGGCATTGCTGCTGCTATGCACAAAGCTAATCCCGGCTTCCGGATGGTTCAATAACAGACGAAGCAGTTCCCCGCCCGTATATCCGGCACCGCCAATAATACCAACCCGAATCATGATTTAGACTTGTTTTCGTTGGCAACCTGATTGAATATCATGACCTGATTGGCCATGATGCGTGAAAAGCCTTTAACATCTTCACCAGACCAGCCTTCATTCATTTCGCCGTATGAACCAAACTTGGAGGCCATAAGATCATAGTCGGATTTTATGCCCTGAAGTACAAATCGATAAGGCTCCAACTTCACGATCACTTCGCCAGTTACGTGTTTTTGGGTATCTTCCAGAAATGCCTCGACGTTACGCATTACAGGTTCCAAAAATTGACCTTCGTGCAGCAGCATTCCATACCAGTTGCCCATTTGTTCTTTCCAGTACTGTTGCCATTTGGTCAGCACATGTTTTTCGAGCAAGTGATGTGCTTTAATAATTATGAGCGGAGCAGCTGCCTCAAAGCCTACGCGGCCTTTTATACCAATGATTGTGTCGCCCACGTGTATATCACGACCTATGGCATAAGCTCCGGCCAGTTTTTGCAATTGCCGGATTGCTTCTACCGGTTCATTGTATTTTTTGTCTGCTACACCTTTTAATTCTCCTTTTTCAAAATAAAGGCTGATTTCTTCGCTAGTTTTCTTCTCACAAGGTGTGGGAAAGGCATGGTCAGGAAGGTATTGGTCTGAAGTCAGGGTTTCTTTGCCTCCTACCGAAGTGCCCCATATTCCCTGATTAATAGAATAGACTGCTTTAGTCCAATCCATTTCCACACCATGTTTCACCAGATAGTCAATTTCAGCCTGGCGCGAAAGCTTCATGTCTCTGATAGGCGTAATGATTTCGACTCCAGGCAGCAAAATATGAAAAACCATATCGAACCTGACCTGATCGTTGCCGGCACCGGTGCTGCCATGTGCTACGGCATCAGCATTGATTTTTTTGGCGTATTCTGCGATGGCTGTAGCCTGAAAGATTCGCTCGGCACTTACAGAAAGCGGGTAGGTATTATTACGCAATACATTGCCATACACAAGATAGCGAATGCATCTTTGGTAAAAATCAGAAGTAGCCCTTACATTGTAATGTGCAGTTACGCCCATTATCCTGGCGCGTTTTTCTACTTCTTCGAGTTGTGCTTCTGTGAAACCACCAGTATCAACCAGCACTGAATGAACTTCGTATCCTTTTTCGGCGGTGAGGTATTTTACACAAAATGAGGTATCGAGGCCTCCGCTGTAGGCCAAAACTACTTTTTTAGATGACATAATTATGATTATAGAGGTTAAAAAATCTCTTTGGTTTCTTCTTTTTTCCGGAAACGGCTAAACAGTAAATCCCGCTTGATTTTTAGCCACTTTTCATATTTGCTTTT
>DAIQNU010000366.1:0-1685 GCA_036788235.1 Cyclobacteriaceae bacterium | reverse complement strand
GACTGCTCCGACGAATCATACAACATGCCGGTACATAGGCAATGCTTGCGATTGGTTCGGGTAAGTATGTCATAGTTTACACAACTTTGGCAGCCTTTCCAAAAAGCCTCATCATCGGTAAGTTCAGAAAAAGTAACAGGACGGTATCCCAGTTCATTGTTTATTTTCAAAACTGCCAGGCTGGTCGTAAGGCCAAACAGTTTGCAATTGGGGTATTTCTCTCTGGATAAATCAAAGGCTTTCTTTTTAATTTTCATGGCCAGGCCGGCATGTCGGAATTCTTCAACTACTATTAAACCAGAGTTAGCAACATATTTTTGATCTGTGCCCCACGATTCTATATAGCAGAAACCAGCGAACTTTCCCTCCTTCGACAGGGCAATTACTGCCTTGCCTTCTTTCATTTTTTGTGCTATGTACAAAGGTGAGCGCTTGGCTATACCCGTACCCCGCTTTTGAGCTGAATCCTCAATAACGGCACAAATTTCTTCTGCGTATGATATGTGCTTTTCGGAAGCCACAACAATATTGAAATTGTTCATCAGCAACGATTATGTTGTTAGAAATAAAACCCGTAAAATTTTTATAAAGTATGCCTGAGAGAGGGTTACCACATAGGTAACATAAATATTATAAGCCCCTTAGGGCCTGCGCCTGATTGGAGAATGAACTATGCTATATGAGGATAGGTTTTTCAATGCGCTTAATAAATTATGAATTGCAAAAATACACACATTAAGTTTTAAAAAACAAACTTAATACATGCTTTTTTTTGGTAAAATTATGATTTTAAAAAATATTAATGGGGTTCAATTGTATTTTGATACAAATATTGGCATCAATTGATCAATACTTTTTATTGAAAATTTCACCCATCACGAAGGCATCGCGGGCGCCATTTCCAGATTTAAACAATTTTGCGTAATAACTAGGTTCTTCAGATTTCGAGCCTCTTTTAGTGGTGTCTTCTTTTAACAAGGACCCCATTTCACCTATTTGCTTTGATAACTCAGTGCTTTCAAGATCTGCCTTTGTAAGGCTTTTATATTCATTAGATAGTGGAGGCTCCGGCAATTTTTCCTTAAGAGGCTGTTGTTCTCGGTAATGCTCTCTGTGGGGTATGGGTTTATCTTCTTCGCCGCCAAACTGCTTTTCTAATTCTTTAAATACATCATCGAATGAAAAAGGACGCTCTGGCGATTTGTAATCGGTATCATCTGTTGGCTGCGGTTGGCCAGATTTGGGTTTTGCATTATCTTTTGATTTCATAACCCTGGCTACCAGGTAAATAATCAAAAGAATGATATAAAAGTAAATCTGTAGATTTTCCATATGGCATCAAATTTATAAAATATCTTTAGATTTGTTCTCTTTTATAAAAAACATTTAGTAGCGCATGCAACTCACAAAGCTTGAGATTAAAGGGTTTAAAAGTTTTGGCGACAAGGTTGTCGTTAATTTTGATGAAGGTATTA
Source organism: Cyclobacteriaceae bacterium (assembly GCA_036788235.1). GTDB lineage: Bacteria > Bacteroidota > Bacteroidia > Cytophagales > Cyclobacteriaceae > JAFIEV01. Next base: position 210 of record DAIQNU010000366.1, on the reverse strand, counting down.
CAGGTGTGGTAGGTCCTAATGGTTGTGGTAAATCCAATATTGTTGATGCTATACGTTGGGTATTGGGTGAACAAAAAATTAGTGCACTCCGGTCTGAGAAGATGGAGAATATTATCTTCAATGGCACCAAGACGAGAAAACCAACCCAGTTGGCAGAAGTATCACTTACCTTTAACAATACCCGGAATCTCTTGCCTGTTGAGTACAATC
>DAIQNU010000365.1:0-3664 GCA_036788235.1 Cyclobacteriaceae bacterium | reverse complement strand
CCTGAAGGCGGGCCATCCGGAAAAATTGTATCGCCAATTCTCACAGTTATGTCTTCGGTCTGTAGGCCTAATTCTTCGGCAACAACCTGCGCCAAAATGGTTTTGGTACCAGTGCCCAAATCTTGTACACCCGAACGTACCTCAACTGAACCATCTTTGTAAAACCTGACTTCTGCTGTAGAATCGGCATGTGTAAATCTTGGCCAGCTCGACTGCGCCAAACCCATGCCGCGTTTTACTGGCCCAGCATCCGATCCGGCTTTTTTCCACTTTGACCAACCAAAGGCTGCGGCACCTTTTTTCCGCTGCACTTTTCGTACTTCGCTTTTGTCGATAATATCGCGATAAGCCAGGGGATCCATTTTAAGCGATTCCGCCATTTCATCTATGAGCGATTCCAGGGCAAAGGCGCCCTGTACTGCACCGGGTGCTCGCCAGGCAGCCCCCGGGGAGAAATGCGTAAATACATCATATTGCTCAGTGGCAAAATTGGGGCAATGGTACAGGTTTTGAGCTATGCCGCCTACACCCGCACCGAGACCGGTTCCCGCAGTGCCAAATGATCGTTGCTGTATAGCGGTGAGTGCCCCGTTTTTACTGGCACCTATTTTTAACTGATGTATCGAATTAGGTCTGAATCCTGCGGAGATTTGTTCTTCTTTGCGGTCCAGCATTAAGCGAACGGGACGACCTGTTTTTTTGGACAAATGCCCGGCCATCACGCCAAAGTTTCCTGCGCCATATTTAGCACCAAAACCTCCGCCCATGTATTCGGTGATCACGCGTACCTGGCTCTTTCTGAATCCAAATAAATCGGCAAATTCATCTCTTACACCTTTGGTTGATTGAGTGGAAGCATAAATCAGCATGCCATTGGGTTTATAATCGACCACTACACCATGTGTTTCTAAGGGGTTGTGCATGTGCACTTGGGTGCGATAGGTACGCTCAATGGTGATATCCGCTTCAGCAAATCCTTTTTCGGTATCGCCTCTGGGGTTTCCACGCGAAGGGCCTCGCAAATTACCTTGCAGACCGAGTCCCTTTTCTATTTCTTCGCCACCATCACTCGCCTCTTTTTCTACCGGGGCATCAAATACCAAAGGTGCCTCTGGATCTTGCGCTTTTTCAAGATCTACGACAAATGACAGCACTTCATAATCCACCTTAATCAGCTTTAAAGCTTCTTCGGCAATATTTTCGCTGATAGCCGCTACACCGGCTATGGGCTGCCCTACATATTTTATCTCCGGATATGGATTGCCATCTTTGTTGGAAGTACCGGCAGTAGAAATATCACGACCCAAAATGTGGGCTGCATATACGCCCGGGTATTTTTCGGCCCGACTAACATCCACCGACCTTATGCGTGCATGCGGATGCGGTGAACGGAGCATTTTGCCAAAAAGCATTCCTGGCAGTTGTATGTCTGCAGTGTATCGCGCTTCTCCGGTTACTTTGGCACGGGCATCCACCCGTTTAATTCTTTTACCTACTACTTTTAGTTCATCATTTACAGGCCAGGCAGGTGGTTCGTCAACGGGAACTTCCCTTTCTACAGTGGTTAAATTATGTCCGGGAATTCCGAATGGCAGAATAAGTTTTTTCGTATCCATTACTTTGGGTTTAATGCTTGTCGAAAGCGCTTAATTATTTCTTCATTTTTTTGGCCGCAGCGAGGGTGGCATCAAAAACCTTAGGATAGGTGCCACACCTGCAAACATTGCCTCTGATGGCATGTTTCACATCATCAAGGCTCGGATTGCTGTTGTTTTCAACCAGATACACAGCACTCATGACCATGCCCGGTGTACAAAAGCCGCACATACTGGCATCATGATCTATAAATGCTTCTTGAATGGGATGCAATTCACCGTTTTTGGCTATACCTTCAATTGTTGTAATCTCCTTATTCTGGGCATCTATTGCCAAGGTCATACAGGAGTTTACTGGCTTGCCATTGAGCCATATAGTGCAGGCCGAACAGGAGCCCCGGTCACAGACTACCTTTGTACCTGTCATGTTCAATTGATCACGTAGAGCATCTGCTAAGGTGGATCTTGGTTCAATATAAATGGTGCGCTTTATACCATTGACATTGAGTTGCATGGGAACTTCGCCCGGGCCAATGAGTTTGGAAGTTTCTGTAGGATCCAAAACATCCTGACCAAAAACGCCTGATTGCAAAATGACCGATCCGGCTGTTGTAAGTCCGGCACCCCGTAAAAATCCTCTTCGACTAATACCTTTTTTACGTTCAGGATGGTTTTGATTTGAGCTGTTTTCTGAAGGGTCAAAATCTTGCTTCATAGGGAGATGGGTTTATGCTAGAAATGCAATATAAATACTATTGAGTTGGGGTTCAAGCAAGTGAGCAATTTGGAGGCATTATGAATTAGAATCAATGAATGATTCATTATTGAAAACAGGAAGAGTACTAGGCAAACCTATGAAGCTGTGCTTTCTGGTTGGAGAGAAATGACAAAGCCCGGCTATCAGATAGATTTCTGATAACCGGGCTTTTAAGTTCTAAAGAGAATAATGTGTTTATAGAAGAGTTAACAATACCCTGGAAACAGTAATTTTCATGGTATTATTTATTCTAAAATAAACTCCTTAGTTCGTGTGCCATACGCATTTTACGAACCAATTGGGCAGATTCTCTAAAATCGAGTGTTTGTTGACCATCAGACATGGCTTCTTCGGGTACCGAATGTGTTTCATATATCACACCGTCGGCTCCTGCCATAATCGATGCCAAAGCCATAGGCGTAACATGTCGTCGGATGCCAATGCCATGCGACGGATCAGCAACAACAGGCAAATGCGTTTTCTCTTTTAAAATAGGAATGGCATTGAGATCGAGGGTATTGCGACTGGCAGTTTCATAGGTTCTAATACCGCGTTCGCATAAAATCAACTTTTCGTTACCACCCGAAAATATATATTCGGCAGAGTACAACAGTTCATCGATGGTGCCTGAGATCCCTCTTTTGAGCATTACAGCCTTGTCTACTTTACCGAGTTCATCAAGCAAATTGAAATTTTGGGAGTTACGGGCTCCAACCTGAAAAATATCTACATAGTCGTGCATTTCGGCTATTTGCGAAACCTGCATTACCTCTGTTACGATTTTTATGCCGGCAGCTCTGGCCAGATTGTACCACAATTTGAGACCGTCAATGCCCATACCTCTAAAGGCATAAGGAGAGCTTCTGGGCTTAAAAACACCACCGCGCATTAATCTGACGCCATTTTCTTTAAGGTGGTTAATGGTTTCTTCGATTTGTTTTTCACCTTCAATAGAACAAGGCCCTGCCATAATGGCCAAATCACCGGTTTCGATCTTTACACCATCGCCCAGGTCAATGGAAGTATAATTCACTTTCCATTTGCGACTTACCAGTTTATAATCGTCCGAAACGATATGGATATCTTTGATGCCAGGTAAAAAACCAATTTCACGAATGTCAAATTCACTTTTACCAATTCCAATCAAATAATTACCTTCCTGGGTTTTCACCTCAGTGGTATTGTACTTCAAGCTGTTAACTTTCTGGATTATGGCTTCCTTTTGGCCATTTTCGAGTCCAGTTTCTAATTGAATTATCATATAAATTTAATTTTCCTTGTTTTTAATTCCCTGTATAAATTGTGTAATGTC
>DAIQNU010000364.1:0-3669 GCA_036788235.1 Cyclobacteriaceae bacterium | reverse complement strand
TGATACGGTTTCTAATTTTAACAGGTTATATTTCTACAACAGCAGCATTGCTTTAAATACCAACATATATGGTACCGTGTATTTCAAAAAGAGCAGAGTTCAGGCTATTCGACATGTAATGCGTCCTTCTATGACCATGAGTTATGCACCTGATTTCTCTGTCGATCGCTTTAATTTTTTCCAAGAAATACAAACAGATAGCCTAGGCAGAATGCAGCGATTTTCAAAATTTAACGGTTTCGTTTTCAATACACCCACCCCCGGACCAAATGGCAGTATAAGCATTAGTGTATCAAACAATATTGAAGCAAAAGTTAAAAGTAAGAGTGATACCGGAGAAGTCAAATCCGAAAAGGTTTCTATCATTGACAACTTGTCTTTTAGTGCTAACTACAATTTACTCGCCGATTCGTTTAACTTGCAACCTGCCAATATTGCCTTTCGTTCCAGAATTATCAATAAAAAGGTAGACATTAACTTTAGCACCACGCTCGACCCTTATACTTGGGAGCTCGACAGTATATTTACTAACCGATCTGGTGACCTACAATACGCACAAAGACGCCGGCCAATTTATGCCTGGAATGCAGGTAGAGGTTTGGGGCAGTTTACACGAGCTGCCCTGGCACTTAGTATGAGTTTGAATCCTCAAGCCAGAAAAAATGAACAGGAGGCCGATCAAGAAATCGATGATAATGTAGGCTTATCGCCTGAAGAAGAAGCTGTAAGGCAATTTGTCAGGAATAATCCTGAGTTATATGTTGACTTTAGCGTTCCATGGAATTTGAGGATCAATTACAACGTAGCCTATGCCAAACAAGGCTTTAACCCGGGCCAAATCTCTAATCATTCTATGATGTTTTCTGGCGACTTAAGTCTCACTGAACAATGGAAGATAGCATTCAACTCTGGTTACGACATTTTGAAAAAACAATTTACCCAAACCAACTTTAATATTTCGCGAGATTTGCATTGTTGGCAGATGGCTTTTACCTGGACACCCTTCGGTCGTTTTCAATCTTATAATCTCTCCATCCATGCAAAATCATCACTGCTACAAGACTTAAAAGTAAACAGACAGAGGAGTTGGTGGGACAATTAAAGTGTTTCACAATTAAATCATACCCATGCAAAAATCAGGAATTGGATTTATAGGTGCCGGTGGTATTGCCAGAGCACATGCCTATGCATTACAGGCGCTCAAGTTTTATTACGATGATGCCACCCTGCCCGAATTGAAATCCGTGACTTCATCAGGTATTGAAAGTCGTGAGAAATTTGCCGCAAGTTTCGGTTTTGAGCAAGCACAAAGTATCGAAGACTTTGCTAAGAATGATGCCTTGAATGCAGTGTTTATTCTGGGCCCTAACAAAGTGCATTTTGAGCATATCAAGCTTGCTTTGCAAATGCCTTCTGTCACGCATGTTTATTTGGAAAAACCTGTGTGCTCAACTTTAGAAGAGGAAAAAGCACTGCATGAGTTACTATCGACTTTGGACTCAAAGTATAGCATCCAGATCGGTTTTCAATTTTTGCAGACCCCGGCAGTCAGAGAAGCTTTGCATTTTTGGAAATCGGGCGAGTTAGGGAAACCGATCCACTTCGACCTAAAGTATTATCATGGAGACTATTTGCAGCAAGAATACAGGAAAAAACGCGTTACCCGCCTTACCCCGGCTCCCGACGGTGGTGCCATAGCCGACTTGGGCTCACATGGCATCAGTTTGTTGATGGCTTTTTTAGGTGAAAATCTTCATATACAGCATGCAGTGCAATCAGGAAGCTTCGATGATGTACCTGAGGGTTCTGATTTATTTAGCAGCATTACGCTGGCCGACAAAGATACCCACGCTGTCGGTAATATGTCTGCCAGCCGTGTTAGTGCGGGCACTGGCGATTTAATTCAATTGGAGATCTATGCTGAAAAGGGCGCTTTGAAATTCACCTCACATCAAACGGATTATTTTGAATACTTTCTGGAAACAAGTGGCCATTGGGTAAAAGTCCCTGTAGGAAGCCACTATAAGCCGGTTACGAGCTTTCCATCTGGTCATGTGCCTTCAGGTTGGTTGCGTGCCATGGTGCATGCGCATTACCTATTCCTTGGAGGTGAAGACACAAAGGCATTTATTCCCAATCTTAGCCATGGTTTGGCAGTTCAACGGATTGTGAGGGAAACAGCAGATTTCTTGAGTATGTATCGAAAAGGCAGAAGCACATGGGAAAAATAATTACTCAAATAACCTAACTTCTACAAGGCTTTAAATATCTGACCCGCTATGGTCTTTTATCTAAAAATACTTTCTTTTTCCATTTTTATACTAGAAATTTTCAACATGACGAATTAAAAAATTAAAATAAAATGGTTTTATAATGAAACACTCCCCTTCACCCCTCTCAAGAGGGGATTTATAGCATTTTATTTTATTTTTTTAAAGTGCGAAACTTGAGTAATTGGCCAGCTTAATAAGACCTTTAGATTCATTGGATCAGCATTCCAAACTTGAGTATTTATGAATGCTATACAAGGCTAAATAATGATTGACCTCGTCATTTACATCAGGTTTTAGCTATGCCATTTCAAAAATTGGCATCACACCAGATTTTCTTCTGAAAAATTCACAATTAAGAGCGCATGTGGTATGAAAAAAAACCGGTGCAATGATTTTAATATTACGAATATGCTAATTGAATATTAATTTTGAGTGGTTTTTATGCAATAATTGTATAATAATTACAACTTCATTAATTCATATCTAAAAATGAGCAGTCGAACGCCAAACCAAATATTATTTGGTTTGGCGTTTATAAGTAGTATTAAATTTCTCCTTTACGATTGCTTAGGCTCTATTATTCTTCGCCTTAACCTACCGGAAATGTACTATAAAATGCCCCCTTTGTACAATTACCCTCTACAGGTATCAAATTGTTGAAAACGGACTACAATCTTACATAAAAGTCACATTAAACTATTTTCAAATAGCTTAAGATGTGAATCCAGTAGCATAATTTTGCGTTCGGATAATTACTAAAGCATTGACTTTTATGCTACTAGCTAAAAAATATACGACAATGAAAAAGATAAATACTTTCATCCTAATTCTGGCAGTTTGTTTTTCAACTTTTGCAAACCTAAGTGCTATGACGCATGATGAGCATGCTGTATTGCAAGCCAATGAAGAACTTTGTATGGAGCTTTTAAGTGAGGTTTCCTTTATTCAAGATGTTGCTATCAAAAATTCTGATGAGCTAATCGAAAAATCGCGCATAGTGATTATCGATCAAGAAGGTAGAGTTATAAGAGAAGAAACCGTTGATACTGAAAAATATTCTAAGCGTAACTCAATACTATGTCCCATCATCTGCAATTCTGACTTCCTTTTAGAAAAAGCAGGGGTGTCTTATTATCTCTTTTTGAGAAATAGAGCCTAATACTTTCAATATTAATGTCGGAGCGGGAACTTTTCGCTTAGCACATTGATTATAGTATTGGTAATAATTGGTTCATGGTTATTTAGGTTTCGCGCCTAAAGTTTTGGTTTGACAGGGGCTGTTCCATAGAGATCAGCCTTTTTTTATACCTATTTGCTAACAATTTATTGGCTTTCCCAGTATATTTAGTCGTCCCTTAAAAAGGGGTTAAAGTATTGATAGTCAATAATATATATT
>DAIQNU010000363.1:0-3684 GCA_036788235.1 Cyclobacteriaceae bacterium | reverse complement strand
TATTAATTTCTATATAATGTGCTTTTTTATCAATAATAATATATAAGATTACAGATTTGTCTATCAAACTTGAGAACCCTTCTTGTATAAAAAATGTGAATTTTAAAATATAATCTATCAAATAAATCATATCAGCTAAAATATGCAACATTTATGTTACTTATTTTTTAATTTAATGTTATATTGTACTGTCATAACCATGGTCGACAAAAAGCATTTATTATGATTCGAACTGACTTTCAAACAAACGAAATAAGACTTTGGAACAATTTCAGAAAGGGTGATGTAAAAGCTTATGATCAGATTTTTCAACTTTACGCCAAAAAGCTTTACAATTATGGATTGAAGCTTACCAAACATGCCGATTTAATAGAAGATTCCATACAAGAGCTTTTTATTGACCTTTGGGAAAAGCGATCAAAAGTTAACGAAACAGATTCCATTGAGTATTATTTGTACAAATCACTACGACGACGAATTATTCGACTAATCCAAACCCATTCGCAAATTGTATTTTCTGACCTTTATCCTGCTGGTGAAGAAAATTATTTTGATCTTGAAATTGATACGGAGGCAATTCTTAATTCTGAACTTCATCATTTTAATATCGATCTTCTTGTAGAAGCGATAAATGCACTCTCACCTAAACAAAAAGAAATAATCTATCTTCGCTATTACAGCAATTTATCATTTGAAGAAATTTCTGAAGTAATGTTGTTATCAAAAAAAGCATCTTACAATTTAATGTTCAAGACAATTAATACTTTAAGAAAAATCATGCAAAATTCAAAAGTTCCTTTTTCCAGTCTTTTAATTTTGAATTACATTATCCCCTAGATTTTGTTAAGCTATAATAAATTATTCAAGTTGTACACTTCATTTACATTGCTAATAAGTTTTCTATTTATTTGTAATTGACATATTTTGTATTACATATTTCTAATAAATTCTATATAATAATCGCTTAAATCATTACCAATAAAAAAAGCAAGGCCAGTACATACCAGCCTTGCAATTCAATTATAGAACACTAAACTTATTACTTTGCAATAATAAGTTTCTTGGTTGTGCGAACATCTCCAGTCACAAACGTAACTATATATTGTCCGCCAGACAATCTACTAATATCTTTAGAAACTATTCTGTCCTCGATAGCACTTTCAGTAAATTGCATTACACTTCTTCCAAAAATATCAATAACACTTATTTCTACATTTTGACCATCATTGTTTGGCAAAGTGAAGAACAATTCATGACTACTTGGGTTTGGGTAGATAGAGAAACCCTCTAGTTGGTTTTGATCCAATACTTCTTCAAAACTGTTGCTGGCAAATCTTCCAGAACTTCCACCTGTGCTCGGATACAGATTTTCCTGAGGTATAAACTGTTTTGATGTACTTGGGCTAGACCATCTCAATTCAGCAACTGCTGCACCAGCATTTTCATAGTACTCCATAACTATATCGTACTTTTCACCAGCTACCAAACTGATGGTTCCACTGCGTTCGGTAGCTGATTGATTTTGCCAACGATCCACCAATTGTGTGCCATCTACCCAAAGCCTTACACCATCGTCGGTTCTCGCATAAAAAGTATATGTTTCAGTGTGATCCGCTTTAACCTGGCCAGTCCATCGAGTACTAAAATAGTTAACCGGTATATCTGGATGTGGAGATCCACTCCCCCAATTAAAGTTTACCTGAGGATCAACCCGAACGACTTCATTTCCGGATAAAAAACGCGTATCGTAATATGTTGCCAACAAACCTGTACCAGGCCCATCTTCTTCATCGAGTGGTGTGTAGGTAAGTTCAATTTCCGGTTTGTTATTGTTTTCTCTCGACTCGTACCAGTTGAATGGATCACTTGTTGTAGTATTTTTCAATACCAGCGTTACGATTTTCCTTCCGGCAGCACGCTCTGCTTCTAAATAATCAGCCACATCCCATTCGTACCATGTCCAGGTTATACCTGAAATATTCACTGATGCCAGAGCAGTAGAACCTGAAGCTGGTTTATTATTGTGAGTAAGCCCGGTTTCTGCCCAGGTAGTATCTGCAACTGGATATACGGATGTTGATACAGTTGGGGTATTGTGGTTTATCAATCGACCAAATACACGTAATTTAGCATCAGTTATTGGACCTGTTACTTCATTTAAATTAAACTTGAAGTAGGCTTCGCGATTTGCGCCAGTATTCAACTTTGTTTCTAAATAAGATGAAGTGCCATAATTATTATTAGCATCAGATCCGTCTTTAGAGTAAGTATCTGCTGTAGGATTTACTGAAATGCTTACCGGTTCTTGAGCACCACCTGAAACTGTTACGCTGCGTGTATTCGACCAGGTAGTGTTGCCTTCCTCATCTATGGCTCTGGCACGAACTTCATGCGTACCAGTAATAGCGTCTGTCCATGCAAAAGTCATGTTACCCGAGGCCAATTGACCTGGATCGGTAATCTCGCCAATTTTCAATTCGCCAGCGTAAAATTCAACTGCTTTAAGAGATCCCTGGGTATTGCTTGCAGTAGCTGGTACCTCTGAATAGGTAACATCACCAGCAAGAGTAACTGTAGTCGTAAAAACATAATCGTTGGTGATCACGCGCAACGTACCACTTTCATAATCTTGCGAAATAAGTCCACGCTCAGGATCCGATGCGGTCACTGAAAAATTCACTGTTGAGCCATCAGCCACAGCCGAAGTTAAGTCCGCTAAAGGTGGAGTGACTGATCTGTATACACTATGATTCAAATTGCCTTCGTAAAAATTGTATACTTCTTCGCTGTTTCTGTAAAGAATAGGGCGATCATTAGAAGTATTGTAAGTTGTCTTAAGATATGAGCCATCACGGCCATTCAGTGTCACCGTTCCTGAAGATAATTCACTCAAATCGAGTGTTTTGGCCTTTACTGCTGTTTTAAAGGCATTGTATGAGCTTTGGCCTTCATCGCCCACTTCCATAGCAAAACCACTGTAGGCAGGTGAGCCATCTGGTTGCGAGATATAATTGGTCAAGTTTGAATAGCCTCCTGTCATGGGTGTGCCACTTGGGTAGTTAATATTAATTGGACGAATCGCTATCCAAGTTTTTTCATACCTGAAAAACCAAATGCCACTTTCAACTTGTATGGGAACATTGGTAGGCACTTGAAAACCGAACTTGCTTCCACCAGAACGTAGGAAAATCATTTTATCGCGATGTTGTGAAAGTTGATCACCCCCTCTTTTATAATGTATAAATGAAGCATCTGAGGGTGTTGAATAGGCATAAAATACTTCTGAACCTTCTGTTGAACTCGACGCTGCCAGTTTAAAAGCACGCATATCGCCTACTTCTCCGGCAGTGACTACACTCCCCATTTGATAATGAGTGCCATAAAACATAGTTTCCCAAGCACTCGGACTGCTACTATGGGTAGGTGTGAACACACCATACTGTGGCTTTGAGTTGATCTGTTCAACATATGGGGTAAAGTCCTTAGAGGCTAATTGATAAACAGATTGAGGTGGTCTATACGAGCTTAGCATGCTAATGTAGGTATCTCTGTCATGCGCAATTGCTCCATTTGGAATCGCATGATCTCCAAAATAGGCATGTAACATAGAGGCTGCATCTATATTTACTGGAATATTGGCGCCGTTATTTAAACGCTTGGTGGGACCCGCCATCATACCATTGA
>DAIQNU010000362.1:0-3690 GCA_036788235.1 Cyclobacteriaceae bacterium | reverse complement strand
ATATAAAGATTTGGGCTTACCTTGGATTGTACTTTGCTGAAAAATTGCGTGGTGCTGTGGCTTTACAAGCCTTCCGTAACAATGGTGATGTAGTAAAGAAGCAATCAGCCATCAGCCACTTGGAGCAGGCATTGAAACACTGGGACGATGTAGTGGGTATTTCTCGGCCTTTGTATAAGGACATGCCGCTCACCCATAATAATCACATATATTTCGAACCCAATGCTGACAATCTTTTTCATTGGGCAATCATTCGTAATGAGGTGGCAAAAGATGTGGAAATAGCTAAAAAAAGTAAAGTAATGAAGTGAAAAATTTATTTTCTGACGGTCATGCCCTAATTGTAAAAGTGAAATGGCCAGTACCGAACCAGCCATTTCTCATTATATTAAAGACATTTTTGTTAAAAAGGGAATTTAAGATTATTCTGCAGACTAATTCGTTTCAAACACACTGTCATCAATGCCTCCGTTGATGGTAATACTGTGGACATTAGCTTCCAATTTCATAGGTCCCATGGGTTGAATAATGGTGTGCGGAAATGTATAGCCTTCTACTTCTTTGAAATTCTCAAAATCGGTGGTTTGCTCTACATTGCCCTGTGGCGATTCGATAAATGCGACTGTTCTTATTTTTTGACCCGTGGCTACCTCGTAGTAGTTTATAGCTTTGCTGCCTGATGGCATTATGTATTCTACCACATAGGCCGATTTAGATTCAATTTGCTCCCGACCGGTAAGTTCTGGGGTTATTCCATATTTTTCGAACATAAGCTCCGGCACAATGGCAGCCTGTAAAGCCATGTCTTTTTGCATAGCCTCATTTAAAGGCACATTATTCCCCATTTGCTTCACTGTGCCTTTTTCACCATCAAAGGCCTGAACCATTACTGGAGAACCATTCATAATCACCTGATTCAGACTCTTTCCCGGTGCTTTATTTATACTCACTATGTCCAAATTCTGACCTTGAATCGAAGCTTTCATCTCTATTTTAACGTCATTGAGTTTAGCCAATAGCTCCTTACCACCCAATGACTTTAAGTGCATCTCTATTACCTTTTCGGCAGTAAGTCCTTCTGGTAAAGCGGAGTTATCTATTTCAATTTTGCGGGCAAAAGCATCGTATAATTGCACTGTCTGATCCTTGCTGAATTTTTTCATAGAGGGTTCCACTTCTTCTTTATTGCCGCCAACAATTATGTAGGCATGCTCTGGCTTTAGATACTTGGTTGCCATGGCACTTATGTCTGAAATAGAAACTGCGCTCAGCTTTTCTAAATAGGTAGTGTAGTAATCTTTAGGTAAGTTGTATCGCTCAATATTCATGGCAAAATTGGCCAAATTTCTGGGGTTTTCAAGTGATCGTGCAAAGCTACCATTCATGTAATTTTTAACCAGTTCAAGATCCGGCTCTTCAACTGGCTCACTTATCATCCTTTTCATTTCGTTTAATATTTCCGTAGCCGTACTATCAGTTACGCTATTGCGGACTTCAGTTCTGGCAGTAAAGCGACCAACGAGACGATCACTGCTCAAACTTGACCTTGCTCCATAAGTATATCCTTTACTTTCACGCAAATTTTGCATGAGTCTGCCCGAGAACACACCACCACCCAATACGGCATTCATCACACTTGCTTTGATGGCATCAGGATCACCGGGTCTGAGTTCGACAGGATAGGTAACTGAAATTACAGACTGTATAGCACCTTTTCTGTCTGACATTGCCACGACATTGCCTTCTGGCAACTCAGGCATGTTGTATTTGTGTTTGGGCACATCCCCTCTTTGCCAGCTCTCAAAATATTTTTTGGAAAGTTTTTTTGCTTCTTTAATATTGATATTACCCACTATGACTAAATAAGCTACATTGGGTTTGAAGTATGTATTGTAGTATTGCTTACAATGATCTATAGTAATGTTTTTTACTGTGCTTTCGGTCATAACTTCGCCATATGGATGCTCTTTGCCATAGACAAGTGCGGTAGTAAGGTTATCTACCATGGCGCCGGCGTCGCTGCTTACCATTGATAAGCCGGAGAGCATTTGTGTTTTACTTTTTTCAAGCTCATCTTCAGGAAACGAAGGGTTTTGCAAAACATCTGACATAATGTCCAACAATTTGGCACTATGTTTTTTGAGAGAAGATCCGTAAACACCTGTTGAATAGGTGCTCAAGGTTGCGCCTATAAAATCTACATCTTCATCGATTTGTGACTTTGATCTTGAAGTAGTTCCGGTACGCAAAAGTTCTCCAGTAATGTCAACATATCCTTTGGCATCTTTTTCAAAAACAGGATCGATATCTAAAGTTACCTGAAAAGAAACGACAGGGATTTTATCGTTTTCGACTACAATTACCTTCATGCCATTTTTAAGGCTGAATGATTCATACTTGCCCAGTTGTATGCTCGGTGCGGGCCCTGGTTCAGGCGCTTTGCTACGATCTAGTTGTGCCCAAGAAATATTGATCACTAGAAAGCATATGGATAGTAAGGATATTAACTTTTTCATCTATTTAATTTTTATTTTTTTGATGGTCATTTCGAAATAGTACTACTAATATTTTGCACATCTTTAAAATGCATCAATCGTTTTTTGGCAAATAATACAACACTACACGATTGTCATCTCTAAAATACTTTTTAGCTGCATTTTGGATATCCTCACGCGTTACAGCCAAATATTTCTCAATTTGATTATTTATCAAATTGGTATCTTTAAAGAGGGTGTAATTATTGGCTAAATTGGTGGCCCGGCTGGCAATGGTCGTATTGCTGTTCACGATCCGGCTTTCGAACTGATTTTTTAATTTTTGCAATTCAGATTCACTTATCAGCTCATTGCGCACTTTTTCTAATTCTACATTCATGGCATCTTCTAGTGTAGCCGGATCTATACCCATGTTGGGCAGCGCAAAGACCAAAGATACACCAGGATCTTCCAGGCCTAAAGGTACGGCCATAACTTGGAGGGCAAGCTGTTGTTCATCAACCAGCGATCTATGCAATCTGCTACTCTGACCTTGGGACAATAGATAACCAAGCATTTCTACCGCATAATAATCGTCTGTACCCCGTGCAGGAATATTGTAAGATTGGATAACTGCCGGTAATTGGATGTTATCATAAATTGTGTCTCTGACTTCAGTTTTGCGTTCAGGTTCTACAATATTTGGTCTGTAAATTTCCTTTGAGCCTTTTGGTATGTCGCTGAAATATCGGTCGACCATGCCTTTAGTTTTTTCTATATCAATATCGCCTGCTATGACCAATACGGCATTGTTAGGTACATAAAACATCTCATGGAAGGCTTTGAATTCATGGTCTTCCGCTTCTCTGATGTGGTTTTCATCACCAATCACCACCCATTGATAGGGGTGTTTGGTAAATGATCTCCGCATAGTTTCATATATGATTGAACCATAGGGTCTGTTGTCCTGCGTTTGCTTTTTTTCTTCAATTACTACACTTTTCTGTGTGGCTATTCCTATGGAGTCGACTTTTGCATGGAGCATACGCTCAGACTCTAACCAGAGAGCCGTCTCGAGTTGGTTGGAGGGGAATAATATGTAATAATTGGTGACATCATTGCTGGTATAGGCATTGAGAGTGCCTCCACCTTTTTCTACATATTTATCAAATTCACCTCTGGGAATATTTGCCGAACCTTCAAACATCAAATGCTC
>DAIQNU010000361.1:2527-3717 GCA_036788235.1 Cyclobacteriaceae bacterium | reverse complement strand
ACCAAGAAGATATGGAGCAGGTTTTCCATAAATTTGGTAGGCTCAGTGCTGTACCCACTGCGGGTGAAAAGAGTATAGGACTTGGACTGTATATTTGCAAATTGCTTGTAGAACTTCATCAGGGCAGCATATTTGTACAGAGTGATGGACCCAAAAAAGGAGCTAGAATTACGGTTCGCCTACCTCAGGAAATTCAATCTTAATCTATACAAATTGCTGAACCATATTTTGCAAATCCTGCTCTTGCAATTCTATTTGTTTCAAGAGTTCTATTTGGGTCTTAGTTCGATGTAGATTTTGTAGTGCATGGTTAACTGTATAGTACTTATCGCCTTGCAAATAATCTCCCAAAAACCTAATAGCTTGTATCCAGCAAAAAAGTTTGGCACCAAATACCAGACTTTCGATTTCGCTAGGATACAGCTCCTCCTTTAAAACCTCCAGATAGCCCGCTGCTATTTGGCCAAATATTTCCTTGTTAAACACCACCTTGGAAAGATCGGGTTCATCTTCAGCCGCAAGATTGCACATGGTGCGCACCATATCACCAAAATCGCTCAGTACTGTCCCCGGCATTGTTGTATCTAAATCAATAACACATAGTGCGTCACCAGTTGTGCGATCAAAAAGTATATTATTCAATTTTGTATCGTGGTGCACGATTCTTGTTTTGAGCTCTTTATTGTTTATAAGTTCTTGAAACTTAAAAGCTAAGAATGAACGGGAATTGCAAAAGTCAATCTCATTTTGTGCCATTGATTTTCGCTCAGGCAATGGATTTCGTTTTATAATAGTTTCGAAAGTTTGAAATCTGGCCAATGCATTATGAAAATTGGGAATGGTTTTATACATACTTTTTTGCGGGATTTCAGACAGCGCCAAAATGTAATCAGCAAATGCTTTTGCCGCATTGTAAGCTACAGCTCTGTCAGGCACAACATCATGTGAAAAACTATCAGCTACAAAATAACTCAAGCGCCATACCACAGAATCCTGATCGACGTGGTGAATAGAAAGTGGATCATGTACTAGTGGAATAAATTGTAGATAATATCTGCTATGGGAATCTCCGTAGTACCGTTTTAAAACTTTTGCAATAAGCTTAGTATTGGACTCGAGTTTGAGGTGGTCAGTAAAAATCCGGGTATTTATAGCCTGTAAAAAAGTTACATCCGTCGGCAGATATCGGT
>DAIQNU010000361.1:0-2517 GCA_036788235.1 Cyclobacteriaceae bacterium | reverse complement strand
CCTGTAAAAAATAAGCATTTTGGTCGGTGGTTATTCGATAAGAAAGGTGAATATGTCCACTTCCGTGAGGCTGACAAAAGTGTATTTTATCATGAATACCGAAGGCTTTGAGCAAAGCCTCCGGATCCATAGAAAATTTTACTGCCATAGTTTTTCGGGATACAGACCCGACTGCACAAGCTCAGAGATGCGCTTGGCGGTATATTCTCGCTCTTCTTTGTAGGTCATACCAAATGTTGCGCCTGCACCGGTTAGCACTTTTACATTAGCCAACCCAGTTGAAAGTAAATGATGCACGACGGAAGGAATATAAAACTCCGATTTGAGTTCCATTCCTTCTTTTTCAAGAAATTCGATCAGTAGCCTTTCCAAATGATCGAAAACGGTTGGATGAAAACCCCAAAAATTCATGGAGGTTGGAGCTTGAGGATCCAGTGCTATTTCACCCTGTTCGGTATAGGAAATAATTCCACTTTCCTTAGCTTCAATTTTGGTATGTTCTGTTACTTCTGTAAGCAGGCTGTTAAGATCAGTGCTGCAAATACCTCTTGACACAGTGCCAAAAGTCGAGAGGCTATCTTTAAGATAATAGCCGATCATGCTATACAAATTGGGTCGGGCTTCATTGGCCAGGAATTCACCCATAAGCTCCAAAGCTTTATTTCCATAGAAATCATCGGCATTGATGGAAGCAAAGGGCGCGTCGATTACATTTCTGGCTGACCAAATAGCGTGTCCTGTTCCCCAAGGTTTTACGCGCTCAGGATTGGTTTTGACCTGGGCGGGTATATTGCTGACTTCTTGCACAGCAAAGTCAAAGTCAATTCTGCCTTTGAGCCTTTCGGAGTATATTTCTCGAAAATCATTTTCAATTGCCCTACTTACGACAAACACCACTTTGCCAAATCCGGCTCTTATGGCATCATAAACAGAGTAGTCGATAATGGCCTCGCCGTATTTACCTACGGTGTCCATTTGTTTTACACCGCCATAGCGGCTACCCAGCCCAGCGGCCAGTATTAGTAATTGAGGTTTTGTGTGAATAGAATGTGTCATTAGTTTGCCTGGAGTTTTCCAAATGATTTAAACAAAAAGGCCATGCCCACCACAGCTACAACGCTTAAAACGATGCCTGGCAGCATATTGCCATACAAAAAATTGCCAATAGCAAATAGGCTCGAATATATGATGATACAACCCACAAATACAAGTAAAATTTGAATAGGCATTTCCCAGGCCTTACCGTGAACCTTTTCATCTATCATATCGCCATCAGCCCGGGCTTCATCTACAATTTTTTTCCAACCGGGGCCTCCCGGTAAAGTTAGTCGATAAAAATCTCTCAGCTTTTGCTTGTCAACGCCAGGTGACATAAAGGTGGCCACAATCCAAGAAATAGTGGTAAGAAAAACCGAAATAAGTAGTTTTATAGTAAATCCGTCTAGTATATTGGTGGCAACAGTGGCATCATCTACAAACACCACCAAAACAATGGCGGCAATTGTTGAGGTAATCATAGCTACGATTTCTGTCCAGGCATTGATGCGCCACCAAAACCACCTTAGCAAATAAATGGCGCCAGAACCAGCACCGGAAAGCAAAAGAATATTAAATGCTTGTGTAGCATTATCAAGCAAAGTAAGCGAAAGTGTACCCGCCAAAATCATTAACAATACTGTGGTAATTCTTCCTACTTTCACCAAATCTTTTTCTGAAGCTTCGGGTTTCATAAACCGCTTGTAAAAGTCATTGACTACATAAGAAGATCCCCAATTGAGGTGCGTACCTATGGTAGACATGTAAGCAGCAATGATGGAGGCGACTACTAAGCCAAGCCAACCGGCACTGAGTTTCGATAGCATTACCGGATAGGCAATGTCATCTTTAAGGTAGGTATCTGAAATGCCGGGGAACTCGGCCTTAATAGATGCCATATCAGGGTAAATAACCATAGATGCCAAGGCAACAATTATCCACGGCCAGGGTCTTAGCGCATAGTGGGCAAAATTGAATAATAGGGTGGCACCAATGGCATTTCTTTCATTTTTTGCAGCCAGCATTCTTTGAGCAATGTACCCACCTCCACCTGGTTCCGCACCGGGATACCAAACAGCCCACCACTGAACGGCCACTGGAATTATCAACAAAGGCACATATAAAGAAGGGTCACTGAAATCGGGCACAAAAGAGAGTTTGTCGATAATGGCCGGATGCGTAAGTAGATTGTTGAGTCCGCCTACTTCTGGTTGACGAACAGCAACCACTGCAGCCAGTACAGCGCCAAACATGGCGATGGAATATTGAAAAAAATCGGCCCAAATTACTCCCTTGATTCCTCCTAAAGTGGCATATAAAACTACGACAATTGAGGCACCGACTACCACCAGCCAGGGTTCCAACCCAAGCATAACACCCCCGATTTTGATGGCGGCCAGGGTCACCGATCCCATAATCAGGCAATTAAAGAAAATGCCCAAATAAAAAGCCCTAAAGCCCCGAAGAAAGGACGCTGCTTTT
>DAIQNU010000360.1:0-3734 GCA_036788235.1 Cyclobacteriaceae bacterium | reverse complement strand
GAACTGCTCATTAGGCAACGTAGTTTCAACGATGCCATAGCCAACTTTCACAAGGCGGTAGACAAAGATTCAGATTTTTATGAAGCACATTTGAGATTGGCCTATTGTTATGAACTGATGCGTGATCAGAAAGCACAGCTAACACACTTGGAGGAAGTTTCGCGTATAATGCCTGGCAATCCAAAGGTCAAGAATGTATATTTCTCACTGGCAAAGGCGTATTTAGGGCAAGGTAAATATGCATTGGCTGAGAAAAACCTGAAAATATTTTCAGGATTTGGTGTGAATGAGCCGCGTCTCATTGCTGAAACAGAACAAATCCGTCGAAGTGTCGAATTTGCTAATGAGCAATTGAAAAATCCTATACAAATAGATCCTCAGCCACTGCCTGATGTAATCAATACATTTCCCTTACAATATTTTCCGGCATTAACAGCTGATGAGCAAACCATTTTTTTTACTCGACGAATGGGAAATTCATTCCATGACAGTGAAGACATTTTTTATAGCACCAAAAATGATGCAGGTGAATGGCAACGACCAGCTTCCGTCTCACCCAATATCAATTCGCAGTTTAATGAAGGTACCTGTGCAGTATCTGCTGATGGCCGCACATTGATTTTTACTACTTGTGAGGGTAGAAAGGGCTATGGCAGTTGCGATTTGTTTATGAGCACATACGAAGATGGTGATTGGACTGTGCCAGTAAATTTGGGAGCCAATGTCAATTCGCGCTATTGGGATTCTCAACCTTCACTCTCTGCTGATGGCAGTGCCTTGTATTTTGTATCTGACAGGCCTGGTGGTGTAGGTAAGCGCGATTTGTGGATGACTGAAATTGATGAAAATGGTGAGTGGAAACCAGCATGGAATCTGGGTTCTAATATAAATACCACTGAAGACGAAGTATCACCATTTATTCATGTAAATGGCTTTACATTATATTTTGCCTCCAGAGGTCATGTAGGTATGGGAGGCTTCGATTTGTTTTTTGCTGAGCGTGAAAGTGACGCATGGACAAAGCCCGAAAATCTAGGTTACCCGATCAACAATCATGATGACCAGGTTTCATTGGTAGTTTCTACCGATGGTCTCAGGGGCTATTATTCATATGAAACCGAATCAGGCAGTGCCAATAATCGCAGCTTACTATATTCGTTTGAGTTTCCACCGGAGCGGCGAATCGCCTTACGAAGTAATTACCTCAGAGGTACTGTGTTTGATAAGGAAACCAGGAAACCTATTGGGGCGACCATAGAATTGATTGACCTTGAGAAAGATCAATCAATCAATAAGTTCAAATCTGATCGAAAAACTGGAGAATATTATTCAATCGTTACTGAAGGGAAAAACTACAGTTTGTATGTTGAAAGTCCTGGGTACTTGTTTGAGAGCCGAAGTTTCAATCTTGAAAATATAGCACCAGAAGAGCCGTTGGTGCAAGATTTTTACTTGAGACCACTAAAAAAGGGCAGCATAACTCAACTAAATAATATTTTCTTTGAAACCAATGCATACAAACTGACGACTGATTCAAAAACAGAACTCAATAAAGTTGTGCAACTTATGCGCGAAAATCCAACTATAAAAATTGAAATATCTGGACATACAGACGATGTAGGAACCGATGTTTTTAATTTGGAGCTTTCAGATAAAAGAGCCGAGGCTGTTCGTGATTTTTTAGTTGATAAAAATATTGAAACCTCAAGAATTCAACACAAAGGATATGGTAAAAGCCGACCTATTTTGCCCAACACTACTGAAGAAAATCGCGGCAAAAACCGTCGAATCGAATTTGAGATTTTGGAATAGAAAAACGTGGATTTTTTTCAACAAAATACCTAATTGATCATCATTTTCATCGATATTTATATTTTTCTTATCAATTATTTAATGACTAAGGCTTAGAACTGTATTTTTTTAAATGCGCAAAAGTTCATATTCCTACATATATTATTACTTTTCTAAGGATACTTTATTATTAATCGTTCTGTTTTCAAAAATCTTTGAAAACGATTGTTTTATCCATTATCACTCCTTTAAATTGGATAGCATTTATCATTTGGAGTGCAAAGGAATTTGTTAAAAATTGAACAATTATTTTTCAAGATTCCGCTTTCATTGTTCATTAGTTTTCTAAAATGCGGTTTCTCTTTGAGTTTCAATTTTTATAGTGGCCTGATTTTTTTTTAAAAATTAAAACTTTTGTTCATGATGAGAATTTTATTGTTGGGGTTGCTTCTGATGGCCGTGATCCTTTCGGTACAAGCGCAAGATCGCAGCATTTCAGGTATTGTCATGTCTCAAGAAGACAATACACCAATGCCAGGTGTAAATGTCATAGTAAAAGATACAGGATTAGGCACAGTGACAGATGTTAATGGACAATATCAGATTTCAGTGCCACCTTTTGAAAACATCCTGGTTTTTACTTTTATAGGTTATTTAACCGAAGAAATAAAGATTGATAATCAATCAACTATCGACCTTTACATGCGAACAGATACACAGCAACTCGATGAAATAGTTGTTACGGCCATTGGTATCGAAAGAGAGAAAAGAGCACTGGGTTATTCTGTCGAAACTATTAAAGGAGATAAACTACAACAAGTGTCTGAGCCAGACCCTCTACGCGCATTGCAAGGGAAGGTACCGGGCGTAAACATTAGCGGAAGTGGTGGAGCTGCCGGAAGTGCCACCAGAATCACCATTCGCGGAAATTCTTCCCTACTTGGCGATAATCAACCCTTATTTGTTGTAGATGGTGTTCCATTTAACAACGAAAGCAATTCGATGTTTTCAGGACTTACCGAAGGTGTAGCCAATGGTAGCCGAATAGCAGATATTGATCCTAACAACATAGCCTCAATGACTGTCCTAAAAGGTGCTGCAGCAGCGGCATTATATGGTTCAAGAGCTGCTAATGGCGTGGTGCTTATAACTACAAAAACGGGGATGGCTAAGTCCTCAAAAAAAGGATTAGAAATGACACTGAACAGTTCGTTTGGCATCGAAAATATAGCCAACCTTCCAGAATATCAAAATACTTACGGCACAGGTACCAGTTTCACCTATGGCCAGTCCAATGGATCATGGGGCGCACCATTTATAGGCACCAGGCCTTATGCAGATACTCAGACTATTCCGCATTGGTATGATGGGCGGGCTGGTATGGAAGCTTTTTGGGGTACCAGCGTGCCCTACAGAGCCTATCCTGATAATGTAAAAGACCTTTTTCGCACTGGCCGGTTAACCGATAATTCATTATCAATTCAATCGGGTAATGAAAAAGCCACCATTTCGGCAACCATATCCAATACACTCAACCAAGGATATGTACCCAGTACTGATTTTCAAAGAACCAGCATAAGCGTAGGCGCCAATGCAAATCTAGACAATGGGTTTATAATTGGCGGAAACGTCACCTATGTCAACGCCATTCAACATGCTGTGCAAGGAGGTGTGGGAGATTTAGGCGGAAATAATCCATCGGCTTTTTCAAGAGCTTTGTATTTAGGTCGAAATTGGGACGTGTCTGGCCAGCCATTTCAAAATCCCGTTGACAGAGGCAGTGAATTTATGGTGGGTCGCGGGCAAGCCGACAATCCGTTTTGGTCTTATGAAAACTCCGGCTATAAAAGTCAAACGGATCGGGCAATTGCCAATTTTAATATTGGCTATGATATTACAGATTGGCTCAATATCACTTACAAAGTAGGAGCTAATAATTACAC
>DAIQNU010000359.1:0-3735 GCA_036788235.1 Cyclobacteriaceae bacterium | reverse complement strand
AGCTGTCTACAAATTGGATAGCTCCTTGATTATTTTTTAGTCGGTTTGTAGTGATTATATATCTATATTTTTAAAAAAAGATGATTTACTATAATTTTCGCATTTACATTATTTACTAGAAATAGTACCAATTACTTAGTGACAAGCCCTAGGTAATTGTCTCGACATATACAAAAAGATTTTAACCGATCATTAATAAGTACCTATAAATCAAACATACAACTATCTTATCACATTGATCTAACAATAGTGATTTCATACTCATCGATTTCTTTTTGTTTGTATTTGTTAAATAACAGTATCATTTAAAATATAATTTTTAAATGATTAAAAAATATTTTTAGGATTCTCTTTAAATTACAATTATTGGAATAGAACTGGCATTTAAAATAAATGCGTTACTAATCAAAAAATTAGTTTTTTTAATAATTGAAACTAATTTATATTTACAGAATAACAATGCCCTAAAAATAAATTATGTTTAATTAATTCTATAATCAATCTCAAGCTTGTAAAATTTTAGAAGAAATGAACACACAAAAGCTATTAATCCTTCTTTGTGTACTTTTTTGCTTTGCTACCTCCGCCTCTGCTCAAATCTGGAAAGACTGGGAGATCAAAGGGGGATTAGTTTATAATAACCCCACAGTAGAGCTACAAAATTACGTAGCAGAAACCCATGCCAATGCTGGCTACAACCTTTGCATAAGCAAG
This sequence comes from Cyclobacteriaceae bacterium, assembly GCA_036788235.1. Taxonomy (GTDB): domain Bacteria; phylum Bacteroidota; class Bacteroidia; order Cytophagales; family Cyclobacteriaceae; genus JAFIEV01. Next base: position 3,021 of record DAIQNU010000359.1, on the reverse strand, counting down.
CTTATCCCTATTTTTGATTGGTGGCAATGGGAGATAGGTTTGGGACATACACGCCTTAATTGGAGTCAAAGTAGGGAGCGTTTTAATTACTTAGTGGATCTAAATACTGATTATACCTACTTGGGTACAGGCTTTAGAGTACAAAAAAAAATTTACTCATTCAAGCCTTATTTGGGTGGTACATTTAGAATTGGTCGACTAGTTGAAAATAATTTTCGGGATCTTGGATTTTTTGAGCCAAAAACTATAGACTATGGAATCGACTACAAAATCGGAATTGGATATGAAAAATGGAAGGTGAAGCCGTTTATAGAGTTTTCATATTTTGGAGCCTTGGGTTATGTTTATAAAATGAATCTACTCTCTTACAACCCTGATACAGAAGTATCTACACCTAAAAATAGCGAAATACAAAACCGGGTAATTGGCATTTCAACAGGTATAAGATTCTAAATAATCTTAAGTAATGTGGTGACATACTATGCAGACAAAAAGATTATTTGAATCATTAATTTCAGTTTTTACAATTTTATTAGGATTGAGCTCTTGTGTTCAGTCATTTGACTATGATATTGGTGACTCCCAACCTCAAGTTGTAGTCAATGGCATATTGGTTCCCGATAGCCTTTTTAAGGTTCATGTATCATTAAGCAAGATACTATCACCTGATTTTGATTTTGAACCTGTCAATGATGCACATGTTCTGTTGTACAAAAACACCCACCTGGTAGGTCAAATGGAAATGTCTGAGCCAGGTGTGTACATATGGAACGACTACCCTCAGCCGGGTGAAACCTATAAGATAGAAGTAGAAATTTCGGGATATAAAAAGCTAAGTGCTCAAACAACCATCCCGGATAAACTAACTTTCTCACTCCTTGATTACAGTTATTCAGGCAGTACTTTTTTTTACAGTTTTGAACTTGACATGCAAGACAGCCAACAGAGCAAACCATGGGTAAGCATTTTCAGCAATGACTATAAACCATTATTTGATTTAAATGACCGTTTTGGCTTTCCCAGACCTGAACCTGACCCTGAGCCTTATTGGTGGTTGCCCTATTTTGATACTGCAAAAATTGTTACCAGGCTAGTTGGAAGCCTTGAAAGCACCAGCCCCTATCTGGATGATTTTAATAAGAGGCTGGCTCCTTTTGAAGGCAGATATCAATATGACTACTATGTAATGGTGAGGCCACCCAGCGGTGCATCAACTGTGGCTATAGAACTTGCAACCGGATACAATCGGGGTATAAGCTTTGGAGCCTATGAGGGCGATGAAAGACCTGGAGTGTATGTATCCGTGTTCAATGCAGACGAAAACTTTGACCGATACATGAAAGCTGCTGTGCTTAATTATACTTTTGGCGTAATTTATGCTCCAAATCCCTTTTTTACACTGCAACCGACGCATTCGAATATACAAAATGGCCTTGGGCTTTTCGCTTCTTATACCATTGAAAATATAAAACTGGATACCCCGCGAAACCGAAGAGAATGAAAAAAACATTTTTCTTATTTATTCTTTTGCTGGGCTTATTAGTCCTAATGGCATCTGAATCCTTATTTGCACAGCAGCGCTACACCGTGAGCGGCATAATTAGCGATGTTGAAAATGGCGAAAGACTTGCCGGAGCTACCATTAGGGTGGTTGGAAAAAATATTGGAGTAACCAGCAATTCATATGGATTTTACAGCATTACAGTTGCTGAGCAAAACATTGAGTTGCACATTTCTTACATAGGCTATGCGCCTCAATTGATTTCCTTGAAAGCAACCCATGACCAGACACTTAACATTGAATTAAAAACAGACAATCTGTTGGAAGAAATAGTCATCAGGGAAAGTCCCGGATCTTTTGTTGATGACATTCAAATGGGTAAACACAGCATAAATCCGCAAATAATACGCAACACACCAGCCTTTTTTGGTGAACCAGATATTATGCGCACCATGCAGTTGCTTCCCGGAATCAGCCGGGGGCAAGAAGGCTCAGCCGATATTTTTGTAAGAGGTGGAAGTCCTGATCAAAATCTCATTCTTTTGGATGGGGTTCCTGTATATAATGTTAACCATCTTTTTGGTTTTCTTTCCGTTTTCAACACCGATGCCATCAAAGATGTGACCATGATGAAAGGTGGAATTCCGGCAAGGTATGGAGGAAGACTTTCTTCCTTAATGAACATTACCATGAAGGAAGGCAACAATAAATCATTTAAAGGGACATATGGTATAAGTCCATTTGCAGCCAAACTTACACTGGAAGCACCCATTGTTAAAGAAAAGGCCTCTTTCATGGTTTCGGGGCGCAGGTCTTTTCTTGGCGACCTGCTTGCTTTTGGCGATCAGCGCTATAGTTTTTACGATATCAATGCAAAAGTAAATGCCCAAATCAATGATAAAAATACGGTTTATCTGAGCTATTATACGGGTAGAGATGGCTACATCAATACTATGGATGGTCAAAAATATGATTATAACTGGGGAAACAACACCGCCGTCATTCGCTGGAACAGTATATTGTCATCCAAAGTATTCGGAAACTTTTCGGCCTATTTCAGTAAGTATGACATAAACCAGGTCATGAAATTTAAGGACAATGAAAAAACCCATCGCTTTGAGTCCGGATCGGCATTAAGTGAATGGTCTTTGAATGGTGACTTCGACTGGCAACCTTCACAGTCGCATGTATTTCGTTTTGGATATAAGGTTGCGCATTTAAGAGGAGAGCCGGAAATCTCGCAAATTTATAGTTCGGAAGAGATCAGGGGTTTTACGCCAGCCATCACCAATGCCATAAATACAGAAATTTATGTGGAAGATGCTTTTCAAATAAACGATGCTTTGACCGTGAAACCTGGCATAAGATATTCTATGCTTTCATTGCCAGAACGAACCTATCACAATGCACAACCCAGGTTTGGTGCCTCTTATAAAATCAAGGAGGATTTAGCCATAAAGGCCTCTTACAATTATATGGTGCAATATTTACATATGTTGAGTAATTCAACCATAGGCCTG
>DAIQNU010000358.1:0-3742 GCA_036788235.1 Cyclobacteriaceae bacterium | reverse complement strand
CAGTCTCCATTTGACTTTTTCTCAAATCTTATTTCATCTTCTCCACCTTCTCCACTATTGCTTTTGCCGCCAATGCGATTCATGGCTATGGCCAAAGTACTATGTGCTTCATGCGAAATGGATCCGAAGGACATAGCCCCTGTAGCAAAGCGCTTCATGATATTCTCAATTGGCTCTACATCTTCCAGAGGTATAGATTTACGCTTCTTGAACTCTAGTAGCCCCCTTAGTGTAGCTGCTTTAATCGACTGCTCATTTACGAGCTTGGCATATTTCTTATATACATCGTAGTTCCCTTTGCGGGTCGACTGCTGTAGTAAGTGAATAGTATCGGGATTAAAAAGGTGGTATTCGCCTCTTCGCTTCCATTGATACACGCCCCCAACTTCCAGATCTTGATATTTGACCGGTTTTTCAGGGTAAGCTGCTCTGTGACGTACCAAAACTTCCTTGGCAATGCCTTCAAAATCAAGTCCGCCAATACGCGTAACTGTACGGAAGAAACATTTTTTTATTACATATTCATTGATACCCAAGGCCTCAAAAATTTGTGCTCCCTGATAAGAGTGCAGGGTAGAAATACCCATTTTAGAGAAAATCTTTAGCAGACCATATTTTATACCCTCGATGTAATTATCGAAGATTTCTGTTTCGGAAAGGCCAGATTTGAATATACCTTTTTCCTTGAGTTCAATGAGGGACTCAAAGGTAAGGTATGGGTTTATAGCACTGGCACCATAGCCCAATAAGGTGGCATAGTGATGAGTTTCACGCACATCACCTGCTTCAACCACGATGCCCGTGTGAACCCTCAGGCGCTTGCGGATAAGGTGATGATGTACTGCACCAGTGGCTAAAAGTGAAGGTATTGGTGCTCTGTCTGGAGAAACATTTCTATCAGACAGAATGATTACATTAATACCATATCTGGCAGCGTTTGCTGCTTGCATGCAGAGCTTGTCAATGGCCAATTCCAGTGCATTAGGTTCTCCCACTTCAAAAGTCATATCCAGTGTTTTTGACTTGAAATAGGTAAAATCTATATTGCGTAGGCTTTCTAATTGCTCGTTTTTAAGTATAGGATGTGGCAAATAAATCTGCCTTGCATGTTCTGGTGTTTCATCCAGCAAATTTTTCGAAGATCCAAAACTGGTTCCCAATGACATCACCAAACGCTCGCGAATGGGATCAATAGGTGGATTGGAAACCTGTGCAAACAATTGCTTGAAATAATGGCTCAAATGCTGGCTCTGATCTGATAAAATAGCCAACGGAATATCAGAACCCATAGAACCAATAGGTTCAGCTTTCTTTTCTACCATGGGTGCGAGAATCACCTTAAGATCTTCGGAGGTCATTCCATGCTCGATTTGCCGCTGACGCAATGTATGTGGATCGTATTTTGCGTAACGAGGCTTAGCTGCTGTTGGTAGATCCTCTATTTTTACCTTTTGCTTTTTAAGCCATTCGCCATAAGGCTTTCTAGTACATATGTCTTGCTTAAGCTCGTCATCACTAATAATGCGCCCTTGCAGCAGGTCAACTATAAACATACGGCCAGGTTGTAACCTGCCTTTTGATATTACTTTAGATTGGTCTACGGGTAAAGCTCCAGCTTCCGAGGCCATTACTACGCGGCCATCGCTAGTTACACAATACCTTGAAGGACGTAGACCATTACGGTCTAGAGTAGCTCCAACAATGTAACCATCAGTGAAACAGATTGAAGCCGGTCCGTCCCAGGGTTCCATGATCGAAGACTGGAATTCATAAAACTCCTTTTTATAATCTTCCATGAGGTCATTGCCTTCATATGCTTCGGGAATTACCATCATCATTACCAAAGGCAAGGGTCTTCCACCTAGTACCATCAATTCGATAATGCTATCTAGATTGGCCGAATCGGAATGTGTTGGATCGAGCACCGGAGTAATAATATCAAGCTCTTCTCTGGTATAGGTTGTAGAAGAGAGCATCGATTCTTTTGCATTCATCCAGTTTACATTGCCTCTTACGGTGTTAATCTCACCATTGTGGGCAATGTATTTAAAGGGCTGTGCAAGTTTCCATTTTGGAAATGTATTGGTCGAAAATCTTGAATGCACCAATGCGAGTGCCGACTTCATACGCTTATTGCGCAAATCGGGATAGTACTCACGCAATTGGTCTGTACGTAATTGTCCTTTATATACTACTGTTTTATATGAAAGCGAGACAAAATAAAAATCACCATTGTTGCCTTCCACATTGTGCCCTACGTAGTGGGTAGTATATTTTTTAAGAACGTAGAGTCTACGTTCCAACTCCATCGGATCGGTGATACTTTTATGACGAATAAAAACTTGCTCTGTTTTTGGCTCAGTAGACCTAGCTGTTGCACCCACTGTACGATTATCAGTAGGCATATCGCGATATCCGATAAGCTCAAAATCTAACTGTTCCATGTGCTGATTAAAATATCGCTTACATTCAGCTCTCACTTCAGGATCTGGAGGAAAGAAGATGATTCCGGTACCATATTGACCAAACTCAGGAAGATCAAAACCAAGTGCCTGGCATTCTTCCTTATAAAATTCATGAGGATTTTGTATCAGTATACCTGCCCCATCGCCTGTTTCCGGTTCGCAGCCACAGCCTCCTCTATGCTCCATATTCATCAGCATAGTAAGGGCGTCTTGAATTACATCGTGTGATTTTTCTCCATGTAAATTGGCAATAAACCCGATTCCACAAGCGTCGTGTTCCATGTCAGGAACATACATTCCTTTGCTTATTTTCTCTTTCATTCTTTCTTGTGTAGAAAATTGCTCTTAACCTAACCTAAAAAATAATTACTCTTGCATTTTGCTTTTGGCAAAATATTATAATCTTCAAATACCAATTGTCAGAATGTCACCAAGAAGCAAACTTCAACTGAATTTGCAGATTACACAACTTTTGAGCCTATAATAGTATGAATAAAAAATGACTTTTCTTAGGTATTTTTCAACTAATTTCATCAATTTTTATTGAAGGCGGCCTAAAGCGGGGTGATTAGTATCAATTTGGCAATTAGCTATTGAATATGTATGATTTTATGAAATATTTACATATTTCATTTTTAGCGCTAATCAAATTTTTTATTGATTCTTAAGAATACCCTTACATTATTTAAGGTTGTGAAAGCACCATTTCAAGTGCATCTACCACTCGATCTATCTCATCTTTATTAATAACCAGTGGCGGTACGATTCTGATTACGGATTCGGCTGTGCAGCTTACCAATACTCCATGTTCTAACAACTGCATCACATGTTCGCGGCAAGGCTGATCAAACTGTACACCCATCATTAACCCCAATGACCGAACTTCTATAATGGAAGAATGTTTTTGAGCCAATAATTGCAATTGCTCCTGTGCATATTTTCCCATTTGTTCGGCTTTTTTTACCAAACCGTCTTCTACAATGGCATCGATTACCGCAATGGCTGCCGCGCAGGCGAGCGGATTGCCGCCAAAAGTGGTACCATGGTCACCAGGTTGTAAATGCTCAGCAATTTCTTGCTTGGCCAGCATAGCGCCAATGGGAAAACCTCCGCCAAGACCTTTAGCAAGTGTAATGATATCTGGCGTGAGTCCAAAATGCTCATAGGCAAACATTTTGCCCGTGCGCCCCATGCCTGTTTGTATTTCGTCAATTATAAGCAATACATTTTTTTCTGTACACACCTGCTGGAGTTTTTGCAGAAATTCTTTTTTGGCA
>DAIQNU010000357.1:0-3747 GCA_036788235.1 Cyclobacteriaceae bacterium | reverse complement strand
GGGTGATAATCCTGAGGTGTTGAAAGCCCGAAATTTGGGATTAAAAACCTACTCATTTCCTGAGTATGTACGCAAGGAATGTGAAAATAAACACCGAATTGTTGTCGCTGGCAGCCATGGCAAAACGACCATAACGGCCATTATCATGCATGTTTTGAAATATGCCAATCGCGATTTCGATTACCTTATTGGAGCATCTGTCGATGGATTTGACAATCTGGTACAAATTACTGAAGCCCCCCTCATAATTATTGAAGGTGATGAATACTTCAGCTCTCCAGTCGATAAAACGCCAAAGTTTCTTAAATATGATCATCACAATGCCATAATAAGTGGCATAGCCTGGGATCATATCAATGCCTTCCCGACAGCAGAAGATTATGAGCGGCAATTTGAGCTCTTTGCCGATAACACACCTAAGTCTGGAAATTTATTTTATTACCAAAATGATCCAAGACTGGCTGCTATCTGCAACCGCGAGCGCAAAAGCATCACTGTAACTGCTTATACAGAACATCCAGCTGTTGTTCGCAATGGCAACACTTATCTCAAGACCTTTAGTAGTGAAATTCCTATCAAAATATTTGGTAGGCACAATCTGCAAAATATTCAGGCAGCCTTAGAAATGGTTAAAAAGTTAGGCATAAAAGAAGAAACTTTTTACCAGGCAATATCATCATTTAAAGGTGCCAGCAAGCGCCTGCAATTACTTGGACAAAGCGATCAAACCGCAGTGTATCTTGATTATGCACATGCACCCTCCAAAGTAAAAGCAACAGTAAGTGCGCTTAAAGAGCAAATGCCCGAACGAAAGCTCGTTGCCTGCTTTGAGCTTCATACCTATAGCAGTTTAAATCCTGAGTTCATAGAACAATACTATGGTAGTCTTGATAGTGCCGACGAAGCCGCCATCTTTGTTAACCCTGAAAATATAAAGCATAAGGATAAAGCGCAGCTCAATGCCGATGATATTGTTAAAGGCTTTCACAAAACCGGGCTTCAGGTTTTCTTCGATAGATCAGCTTTAGACACTTACTTGAAAAACCAAAAGTGGTCGAATAAAAACTTATTACTCATGAGCTCAGGAAATTTCGCATCTATGGATGTGAAAACTTTTGTTTCAGAAATTCTTGGCAAATTGGCTGACTAAAATTTAACAATATGTTAACTACCAATATATTATATACCACAAAACATTAACTAAATATCGGAAGCTAAAAGCAGTTCCGAAAAAATCATGAATCTATTCTTAAAAAACCCTATTGCCTTTTTTGACCTTGAAACCACAGGGATTAACATTTCGCAAGATCGCATCGTAGAAATATCCGTTTTGAGGGTAAATACCGACGGACAGGAAATCATCAAAACCATGAAAATAAATCCCGAGCGGCCTATTCCGCTTGAGACCAGCCTGATCCATGGTATATACGATGAAGATGTAAAAGATGCCCCAACCTTTAAAAGTGTGGCAAAAACTTTTGCCAAGCTACTGGAAGGCTGCGATTTGTCGGGTTTCAACATTCTTAGATTTGATGTGCCTGTGCTGGTTGAAGAGTTTCTCAGGGCGGGTGTAGATTTCGATATCAGCAAGCGCAAGCTTATTGATTCGCAAAAAATATTCCACATGATGGAAAAACGCAACCTGGCCGCTGCTTATAAGTATTATTGCAATAAAAGCCTAAAAGATGCCCATAGTGCCGAAGCAGACACCATTGCCTCCTATGAAGTATTGAAAAGCCAGGTAGAAAAATACAATGGTCAGGAAGTAGAAAATATGATGGGCGAAGTAATTGGCACCATACAAAACGACATGGCCATACTCCACGAGCTTACTTTTACAAAAATGGTTGATCTCGCCGGCAGAATGGTATTTAATAACGATGACATCGAGGTCTTTAATTTTGGCAAACACAAAGGCAGACCTGTAACTGATGTGCTTAACAAAGAACCAAACTATTACGACTGGATGATGAATGGCGATTTTCCACTCGATACAAAAAGAAAACTCACTGAAATTAAACTTAGAAATTTCAACAACCGATAAAGATAAATCATGGGCAAAACCATAATAGTATCCAATAGACTGCCTGTAAAGATAGAAAAAGAAGGTGATAAACTGGCCTACAAACCTTCGGAAGGCGGGTTGGCCACCGGGCTAGGTTCTATTTATAAGCAGGGCGATAACATTTGGCTCGGATGGCCGGGACTATACCTCAAAAAAAATGAAGAAAAGGAGTCTGTTACTCTTAACCTGGCCAAGGAGAACATGGCACCGGTTTTTCTTACGCATCAAAATATCAAAGACTTTTACGAAGGTTTTAGCAATGCAACCCTCTGGCCGATATTCCATTATTTCAGTCAATATGTAATTTATGAGCAATACCTTTTCGATGCTTATGTTGAGGTTAATAAGAAATTTTGTGATGAAATTGTAAAAATCGCGAATAAGGGCGACATCATTTGGATCCACGATTACCAGCTATTGTTACTGCCAGAAATGGTCAGAAAAGTACTCCCTGAAGTTAGCATTGGCTTTTTTCTGCACATTCCATTTCCGTCATATGAGGTTTTCAGGCTGCTCCCCTGGCGCAAAGAGCTGCTTACTGGTTTGCTTGGCTCTGACCTTATTGGCTTCCATACCTATGACGATATGCGACATTTTCTTAGCTCGGTCAGTCGACTGGTTGGGTTTGGCAATAGCGAAGGACAAATAGACACAGGTAAAAGACTGATAGAAGTAGACGCATTTCCGATGGGTATCGACTACGACAGATATCATAATTCTGCTGCCGCACCACGAACCATTGAGCAAGAAGTAAAATACCGAACTTCACTGGGCGATCAGCAACTGATACTTTCGATCGACCGCCTTGACTACTCCAAGGGCATTCCCCAACGACTGTTGGCTTTCGAATTATTTCTGGAACGCTATCCACAATATGCTCAAAAAGTATCGCTCATAATAATCGTAGTGCCATCGCGCGACAATGTTGGCAAATACCAAGAGCTTAAGGAAGAAGTAGATTTGCTGGTAGGCCGTATCAATGGCAATTATGGCCGAATCAATTGGACACCTATTCACTATTTCTATCGTTCTTTTCCACTTGAAGCGCTATCGGCTTTTTACAGAATGGCACATGTAGCCATGGTAACCCCCATGCGCGACGGCATGAACCTGGTATGTAAAGAATATATTGCGAGTCGATTAGACCATAAAGGGGTACTTATACTCAGCGAAATGGCCGGTGCCTCAAAAGAATTGTCTGATGCCATATTGATCAATCCTAACGACCTGAATCAGATGGTAGAGGCAATTTATACAGCACTCACCATGCCCGAAGAAGAGCAAGCGCGCCATATGCATGTCATGCAAGACAGCATACGCCGATACAACATACACCATTGGGTGAAAATGTTTATGGAGCGCCTTGATTATATCAAAGAGGTGCAAAAATCACTCGCTACCAAAAATCTTGATCAGCAAGCCATTGAGCATGTGCTCGAATCATACAAGAAAACAAAGAAAAGACTCTTATTTCTTGATTACGATGGTACGCTTACCGGCTTTAAATCGAATCCGAAGCATTCGAAACCCGATCAGGATTTGCTGTTGATTTTGGAAAAACTATCCGCAGATAAAAATAACCGGGTAATAATTATCAGTGGAAGAGACCGAACTACCCTGGATGCATGGGTAGGCCACATGAAACTGGATATTGTGGCCGAACATGGTGTATGGACGCGACA
>DAIQNU010000356.1:0-3754 GCA_036788235.1 Cyclobacteriaceae bacterium | reverse complement strand
AATACATAACTTTACATTAATCACAAGAAATGTAGACGATTTTAAAAATATTGACGATCTAAAGCTGATAAATCCTCATGAATTGAAAATATAGCAGGTATTATTAAAGGCGAAAATAAAGAAGTTTTATTTTATTGATGAACTAAGCAGGCTCGTCAATAAAAAGTTTCTGATTAATTGCAATATTTTAGCATAGCCTGTTGTCCTTCCGGTTCATTGCTCTGAGCAGCTACCTTATAATGTGTGCAAGCTTCGGTAAGTTCACCTTTTGTCCTTAGTGCTTCAGCCATATAGTAGTTTAGATACTCCACCGAGCTGTCCAGTCTTAAAGCTTGCTTTAAATTTCTGATGGCTGCCTCTACATTTCCCTGTGCTAGATAAAGTATACCTTTATTGCGATAAGCCCAACTATTTTTTTCATCATACAAAATACTTCGGTCAATAAATTTTTCCGCTTCAGGCAAGTCGCCCAACAGATAAAGCAGATATCCCTTGTTATTCAAGAAATAAGCATTGGATGGCTGAAGTTCTACGGCTTTTTCCGAATATTCCCAGGCTTGCAGGGTATCACCTTTTTTCAAACTTATCTGACTTAAGACATTGTAAGCATTGGGTTCGTTGACATCAATTTCCATGGCCTGATTTAAGTAGGTTTCGGCTTTTGAGAAATCTCCCTGGTAATAATGCAATGTGCCTATGTTGATGTACACCTCTACATTTCTATTGTCTAATTCTTTGGCTCTGTCAAATGCTTCCAGTGCTTTTTGATAAGATTTGATTTGGGTATAAACCGTGCCCTTAGCAAAAAACAACTTGAAACTTTCTCCTTCCAATTTTTCGTATCTTTCTAAATCATCAAGTGATCGATAATACTCTTTGAGTTGATAAAAGGCATTAGATCGGTTAAAATATGCTTCAGCATAGTCGGGATCAACAGCCAAAGCACGTGAATAATCTTCTGTGGATGAAATAAATTTTCCAAGTTCGTAGTAGGCAATACCCCGGTTGTTGCTGGCCTCCACATAGTCAGGGTCAAGTACTAGAGCTTCAGAGTAGTAGTTTATGGCTTTTGGGAAATCTCTGGCATTTAAAGCCAAATTACCTTTGAGCAAGAATTGTCTTTTGCGGGTAACTCTTCGTCCGGAGCACGCGGTAACACAAATAATGCAAACCAAAAATACCCAAAAGACTTTCTTCATTATTCAACTTTAACAATCAGGCGCTTAGTGCAACCCTGTTCTTGATTCCTGTATTCACCTTGGCTTTTAGGTCATTGAGTAGGTTGTACAGTCCAAAGTAGGTTCTGTTTACATACAATCCATGTCTTGATCCACGAGCAACTTTGGCATTCCGCACTTCTTTCATGCCCGATATTTTTTCGCCAAGTTGAAAAATTTCATTGAAATAATCATCATTGCCAAAGTCAAAAGTGTCGAAATGAAAAGGCTGGCCAAGCAAATGGATCATTTGTTTGAAAATACCAATGAATATTTCTCTTTCTCTGGGGCTATCTTCAGGATGCAAGAATGACAATTCATGAAATATTTGAAGCAGCTCTTCTTCATTGGTCACCAGATCTTTGTTGATCAACCTAAAATAACTTTTATGAAAATCTTCAGGTATAACTTTGACACAACCAAAATCCAGGATACCCGTGCTGCCATCTTTACTAAAGAGAAAATTGCCCGGATGGGGGTCGGCGTGCACTTGCTTTAAGGTATAAATCTGGTAATCATAAAAATCCCAAAGCGCCTGTCCTGCTCTGTTTCGTGCTTCCTGAGAGGGATTTGTGGCTAAAAATTCCTTCATGTGTTGGCCTTCCATCCAGTCCATGGTAATAATTCTTTTGCCAGAATACTCCGGATAATACTTTGGAAACCTTAAATTTTCAATATGTGCGCATGCTTCTGAAATCTCTATGGATCTTCTTACTTCCAACTGATAGTCAGTTTCTTCAATTAGCTTGCCCTCTACTTCTTCGAGATAATGTTCTAACTCGGCTGTACTTATATTGAAAAGCCTGACGGCAAAAGGCTTAACTATTTTTAAATCAGATTTTATGCTTTCCGAAACACCGGGATATTGAATTTTTACCGCAAGCTTCTGGTCTTTAATGGTAGCACGATGTACCTGACCTATTGAGGCAGCATTTACAGCAGATTGTGTAAACGTATCAAAAATCTCTGAAGGGCCTTTGCCAAATTCACGCATGAAAGATTTTGCTACCAATGGATAGGACAATGGCGGGGCACTATACTGAGCCAAACTAAATTTATCCTGATATGACTTAGGCAATAGGTTTTTGTCCATAGCCATCATCTGGGCTACTTTGAGAGCACTACCTTTGAGCTGACTTAGTGAGTTAAAGATATCATCTGCATTGTCGCGATCGAGCTCTGACTTATCTCTGCTCGGATCCACCATTTTCTTGGCATAGTGCTTTATGTAGTTGCCACCTATTTTGGCTCCAGTTTGCACAAATTTAGAAGCTCTCAGTACTTTGCTGGTGGGTATGTTCGATTGTTCTTTCATGTGTGTAAGTTTGTCTCTAAAGGTTGCGCAACTTGTTCATCCTTCGGTTGGTATGCGAAGGGTTCTAAGTTTATGCTCATTTCATGCGACTTTGGTTTCCATTAGTCAAACTTTTTTGTCTGACCACAATTTTTATAATGCTCTAAGTTTTGCAATATGTCCAAAGTTCCGACACCTGCTAGCAGTATGATGTTATTTGCTTACCTAATGCAAAAACTCAAACTTAATGTAGCGACAAAAGTTTTTACTTTGACTGAACTAAAAATTTAGCCAAATCAAAGAAGGAATCTACGGCATTTCTGGACATAAGGTCAAATGCCAGATTAACGGCTTTTTCGATAGCAGCATCTGTTTTTTCAAAAACATCACTTTCGTCAGAGGTCCAGAATTTGAAAATAAATAATACTTGCCACCAAAGCGTTTTATGGTATTGCTCAGAGAGGAATGGGCGTTCGGCAAGCTCTTGTGCCGATCGGCCTTCACTAGTAATGCTTTTGGCGAACTCTATAAATGCCGATTTAAATTCTTTAAATACTGCGGGCTCCACCTCATGAGGTTTCTTCGATTTCTGAATAAATAAAGCATAACTTCTATTGTTTTTCAGCTCTTCGATCCATGTATATAAAAAGGAGAGGAATTTCTGACGGGCACTAAATCCAGCATAAGCTTCATCAGCCTCCATTCGCTCGATAGTTGTATCGAAATAGCCCTTCCAAAGCTCATTTTCTAACTTAGAAAATGAATTGAAGTGGTTATAAAACTCGCTTTCTTCTATTTTGAGAGATTTGGCAAAGTGAAATACTGACGAAGGCCTCTCCTGTTTATCGAGAATGTAGTCGAGATAGGATTGAATAATTTTTTGCTTCTGCATAATTGTATTTATCATTTACGCAGTTACAACTTATATATAGTACAAATAGTTGCCTTTTTATTGGTCTTTTTAAGAATTAATTGGCGTTTGTTTAGTAAAGACCCGCGAGGTTTATACTGTATTAATCGATTGAGCAACAGGATGTATAAGACATTTTAAATGTAATTAACTCAAGTTTCGAAGGCACCAGTTTTATCACAATTTTTGCGAAAAAGCAAAAATTCCGCCAAAACCAGATGTTTCTTTTGCCAGAACCACGGGTTTACACCCGTGGTTATTATAATTTGACCCTTTCAGGTGGAATGACCTAGAGAAAGGTGCAAACTAAAGGAAACAAAAACTTTGCTAAGA
>DAIQNU010000355.1:0-3781 GCA_036788235.1 Cyclobacteriaceae bacterium | reverse complement strand
ACGAAGCCATACAGATCGCTAAGCAGTCGGGCAGAAAATTGATTATTTCCGGTTTGATTCAGCATCAGGCATATTTTGACAGCCAAGTGAAGCCTTACATAAATAATGATGACATTGTGTATGTGGGCAATTCTAATCCTGTAGAAAGAGACAAGCTTTTGGGTGGTGCCTATGCATTATTGCATCCTATCAGTTTTAATGAACCCTTTGGACTCAGTGTTGCAGAATCTATGATGTGCGGTACACCTGTCATCGCATTTAATCTTGGCTCTATGCCTGAATTGATCGAACACGGAAAAACCGGATTCTTGGTCAATAATATAAAAGAAGCAGCTATGGCAGTTGAAAACATCAAGTCTATCGACAGACAGCATTGCAGGACATGGGCGCTTTCAAAATTTAGCAGGGATATAATGACAGAAAATTATTTAAAGGTGTATAACAAAATTTTAAACCAATAAGTGACAGATATGCTTGTTTTTTTAAGCAAGTTAATTGACAGTATTTTGATGAGAAAAAAGACATGAAAAAGACGATAAATAAGATACCATCAGTTAAAAGACATCGGGTTAAAATTGTTCGGAATAGTGCCCGGGTAATCACAAGAACACATCTGCCTGAGATCACACGCATACCCAAAATAATACGCAGAGTTATTGACCTTTCTGAAGCAAAGGCCAAAGATATATTGCTGCATGTAGATTACAATTTCGTGGAGCGGCATAAAAACATCGTTAGCATTTTTATGGAAAACTATGATAATGTGTCACCTTACATTCCAAAAGGGCAAGTTCTAAGTAGCACCAAAAAGCTATTGATAGGCGCCTATTTTACCATGGAATACTCCATAGAGTCCGCAGCACTTTTCAACCCTTCTATTGTACCACATCCCAACCAAGAGGGCGTAGAAGCAGGGAACCTTCGTTTTATAATGAGCTTAAGAGCTACAGGTGAAGGACACATCTCATCCATTGTTTTTCGTGGAGGCATGGTAAAAGAAGACCGAACTTTTTTAATCGATCCGGTTAGTGAGTTTGTTGAAACACCTAAAATCAGACATGATCAATCATACGATCATCATTTGTTTAAACTCAAGCTAAAAGGCATGAAAGCCTGGAACGAAACTAGTATAAAAGTATTTGAAAAATTGTCAGACACATTTACTTTCGATGAATTAAAAGAAAGAATTTCATTAATAATTTCGAAGCCTGGGAATTCTCTGGATAAGGAAGCCATTAAGAATATTTTGTGGCTGGCAGACTCCAATTATTTCATAAAATTTGATGCCAGGCATGAGATTTCCGAAAGAGTAATTTTTCCATTGTCGGAAAATGAAAGCCGGGGTATAGAAGATGCAAGATTTGTAAAATTTTTCTACGACAATGGCGAGGTGTGTTACTATGCTACCTATACGGCCTATAATGGTATTTGTATCCTCCCTCAGCTCTTGTCAACCAAAGACTTCCTGAATTTCGACATCATTACCCTGAATGGTAAAGCAGTACAAAATAAAGGAATGGCGCTTTTCCCACGTAAAATCAAAGGTAAATATGTAATGCTTGCCCGTGTGGATGGGGAAAATAATTACATTATGTATTCGGATCACATTCATTTTTGGGATGAGGCTAAAATCATACAGGAACCATCCAAGTCTTGGGAGTTTTTTCAAATTGGCAATTGTGGTTCTCCACTTGAAATAAATGAAGGCTGGCTGGTGCTTACCCATGGCGTGGGTGCTATGAGACAATATTGCATCGGGGCTATTTTGCTCGATCTCGAAAATCCATCAAAAATCATTGCCCGGCTCGATGCTCCGCTTATTACACCCAATGAAGAAGAACGCGAAGGCTACGTGCCCAATGTGGTATACTCTTGTGGCTCTATGATACATAATAACAAGCTGATTATACCCTATGCTATGTCAGACATTAGTTCAGGCATTGCCACGATTGATATAAACGATTTAATCTCTTGCATGACGCCATGCACCTGATTTTAAGAATTTCTATCTTATCAATCCCCTTTCTTGAGCAAGTCGGAGGGTGTAAATTATGAAATGATTTTTGCTTTGATCGATAAATGGGCGCTTGGTAGATCGAGCGGTTTTAAATGAATGTACTAAAGAATAGGTTAATAAACTTCTAATGCTTAGGCCATTACTGAAACAATGTTCAAAACCTGTTCTCCTAACATTCTATCACCTGTAATTTCAAGCGTATCAATTACCTGTTCAGGCCTCCAACTTTTAGAGAAGAGCTTCCATGCTACATTTGGATGCATTGTAACCTGAGCATCAGGGTTAAGGGAATCATTACTGCTCATCTTCCAGTCATTTTCTGATTTTATAATATTCCATTGCCCTCCGATTTCTGTCAAAACCTTAAGCGCTACTACAGTCCCTGTTTCGGCTTGTATATGCCTAAAGGTATGTGGAAAGGCATACATGCATGTGGCTAAAAATGGATAAAAAAACTCCCGGGTCATTATTCCATCTTTTCCAACTGCATCGCGGATTTGCTGTTGATGCAAAAACTTTTCAGTGTACTCCCGAGCTAAATGAAACCAGTTTTGCGAAGCCTCCTGGCCTGCCCAAGCTACCGAAAATATCGCTTTGTCAAAAGGCTTGAGTGCTTTTAGGTGTTCATAATACTCTTTCCCGGTAATTTCTAAAAGGCTTATCAATATTTGTGGACTCAACCTTTTTGTTGCACTTGTCCATGACAAATTCAATTGATTTAAGTAGGCAACAAGGTCTTGATAGGTATTTATGTTTTCGGGCTTATCGCCAAAGTAGGCATCTCTTGAGGTTGACAAACCTTTCAAGTTACCATCGAGCAAGTGAGAAGCAACATCCTTTACTTTCCAAAGCTTAGCAATGGTCTGGGCATTCCATTCTTCTTCTGTCAGTGACTTAAGAAGCTCTATGAGCAATTTGTCTATGACCGGAAAAAGATGGAGGGTTTGTATTTTATTTTCCTGCTCCATATCAATTCAACCTTAAAAAAGGCAATTACAAATTACGCTTTCCCATGCATTAACTCTTATGCTTTTTCTGAGGTTTTTTTACTAAAAAATAGCCTAATGACAAGGCAAGAATGATGGATGCAAGACCAATATTGCTGAGTCCATCGGCATGACCTACATCAAGGACAAGCAATTTGCGACCAATAGCGATAAGGCCTATCAACAAAATACTTTGCACCTTTATGCTGTGTTCTTTGATATAGACATTGAATGTATCAATCAACTCGATGGCTATAAGTATGTTGAAAAAAACAGGCAAGACTAATGCTGTTTGTTCCTTGGTTATCAATAGTCGTGTTGAGCTATCATTTCTGGTTATTAGCGCCTTTCCAAATTGATAAATAAGCTCAATCAACTCTACCGTTATGTATAGAACGATTATTCCTGAAAGCACATAAAAAACGAAGACCTCGAATTTCTTTAAAAAAGGATTGCTCATAAACCGATAAATTTAAATGCTTTGGCATTTTTAAAATCTTTTGATGCTTCACCTGAATAGGTTTTGTTATCAGACAAATCCAGCTTTTTTACACTTGCCTTTTCGCTAAAATCTATTTTCTTGAGATCAACCCAGAAAGTATTGGGGGTAAGGGCTGTTTCAAAATAATACACCAGATTCTTTTGATCGGCCACAGCACGCCATCTTGTGGTAGACAAATTGGGAAAACCCTCAATTTCGAAACCATAAGGCACAGAAACATTTCGCATTACACTAAAAACACTTGCCACGGCTACCCGTATATTGTCTGTTTGTGGT
>DAIQNU010000354.1:0-3783 GCA_036788235.1 Cyclobacteriaceae bacterium | reverse complement strand
CGTGGCAGCCACTAAAAAATATGGTAGAAAAGTTCAGGTTGGGTTGCACCGTCACATTTCTCCACATAATTTTTCGGGTATTGATTTTTTGAGATCGGGTAAAGTAGGCAAAATCGGATCAGTGAGGGCTTTCGTTTTTTATCCGCATACCGGATCAGATCATACACCAGTCAGTCCTGCACCTGATAGTTTAGACTGGAATATGTGGTGTGGTCCTGCGCCTCTTCGGCCATATAATAAAGTATTGCATCCCAAAGGCTTCAGAAATTTTCTCGACTATGCTACGGGTATGGTTGGCGATTGGGGCGTGCATTGGTTCGACCAAATACTTTGGTGGTCTGAGGACAAACATCCCAAAAACATATATTCAATAGGCAAGCAAATCTTTGAAAATAGCATTTATGATGCTCCCGATCAGCAAACAGCAGTTTTCGAGTTTGAAGAATTCACTGTAAACTGGGAGCATCGCCGATATGCAGGCAATGAATCGGAAAAACATAGCATTGGTGTTTATTTTCATGGAACAGAAGGTATATTTCATATGGGATGGCAAGATGGCTGGACTTTTTATCCAGCTAAAAAAGGCGGGCAAGTAATTCATGAAAAACCAAGCCTTGGTATGCCTGACCATCAGAACATCAAAGAGTTATGGGTAGATTTTATGCAATCTATCAAATCAGATCGGCAGCCGGTGGCTGACATTGTCAATTCGCACTATGCTACGAATATGAGCCTGCTGGCTATAGCCTCAATGAAAGCTGGAAGAAGCATACAATGGGATGGTGAAAATCAACAAATTGTTGGAGATGATGAACTTACAAAATTGATGCGCAGAACTTACCGCGATCCATGGGTCTATCCTGATGCTGACAAAGTTTAGTGTGAATCAATATTTTTAAAAAAGCTGAATAACCCGAAATGCAAAAATGTGTTCCGGGCTCTGTTCATTAGTTCAATATTAAACTTTTTGTAACTTTGCTTAATCACTTATTTACAAAAGCATAGAAATCAATAGTATGGAAACCGACGATTTAAAAATAAAATTTGCTGAGGCTAAAGTTCATATTGAAGCTTTGAATTACCGGCCTTCTAATGAAGATTTACTAAAATTGTATGCCTATTACAAGCAAGCTACTGAAGGTGATGTGACAGGCGACAGACCGAGTGGTTTTGATTTTAAAGGAGCCGCAAAATTTGATGCAAGAACAGCTATTGCAGGTATGTCCTCCGAAACAGCTATGAAAGCATATATTGAACTGAGTCAACAACTATTGAATAAGCAATAAATTAATGGAATTATATTATACCCCTGATCTAGACCTTAACGACCCGGAATTGCCAGCAGAAGAAGCTGTACATTGCATCAGGGTATTGCGTCGAAAAATTGGTGACCGCATACATGTAACCGATGGCAAGGGTAATATATATGTTGCTGAAATTGCTGTAGCTACTCAAAAAAAATGTGGACTACTAATCCAATCTTCATTTTACGAAAAAATTGATCCATTTTACATACACATTGCCATTGCACCTACTAAGAACACAGACAGAATTGAATGGTTTGTCGAAAAAGCAGTAGAATTGGGTATTCATGAAATTAGCTTTATTCAGTGCCAGTTTTCTGAGCGGAACATTTTAAAAACGCAACGCATACATACCAAAGCCATTAGCGCAGTCAAACAGTCGGTGAAAGCAAGGGTGCCCATTATAAACGAGATGAAGCCATTTAAACTTTTTCTAGATGAATTGAATGAAAAAGAAGTAGACCAGCGCTTTATTTGTCATTTGCATGAAACAGCCAAACCTTTAATAAACGCGGCTAAACCAAAAACCAAGTCTTTGGTGCTTATTGGGACGGAAGGCGATTTTTCAGAAGCTGAGTTAGCGACAGCCTTAGAAGCAGGCTTTACCAGCGTAAGCCTTGGGAAAAGCCGGCTTAGGACTGAAACTGCCGGACTGGCAGCCTGCATGACTTTGCAGGTTTTGAATACTTAAAATTGAATAGTGATTTTAATCTTTCTCTTGAAATTGAATATGAATTTCAATCCAAATTTTTGAAGATTGGTATAAATAAATTGTAGCTTCGTTTATGTAGAATGGAATTGGATTTTTCTTGAATCGACTTAATGTTGAATATAATTTCTTATCTTCCTACATGTACCGGAATGGGTTGAAACCTTCTCCCTCCATGGTTGTTGTTTCCGTTATTGCGATCGTTAGAATTAAAAAAATCAATGAAATCTTTTATAAACTTCTCCAGTATTTTCTTTACGCTATCTGCCAAAACGAGTTTTGCTTAATTTGTGAAAATAAAAATATAGGTAAGTATACTCAAAAAATGTGTAAATTGTTTTACATAACACCGTTTAATTCTGAAATATTTATAAAAATTTTAGCTCATACGTTACTTCCGCAAACTTCTTAAACATAACGGTGACCCCACAATATTGCTCCTGTGATAGTTCCACAGCCCTTTGCGCTTTTTGACGATCCACTTTATCGCCAGTAAACACATATTCCATGTGCACGTGGGTGTATACCTGCGGCGAACCATCGCTAAGCGTTGCTTTTACTTCTATATTAAGGTCATCAAACTCAACTCGCATTTTTTTCAGGATTGAGGCTACATCTATACCGCTGCATCCTGCCAGTGATGCCAACATTAGCTGCTTGGGTCTTGCACCACTTCCCTTCCCTCCTACTTCTTCAGCCGCATCTATCGGTATTTGAAAACCAGAAACCGTGGCTTCAAAGGCCACACCACTTTGCCAGTTACAGGTAATAGTATGTTCAGTCGTCATATTTAGCTATATTTTTTAGTTTTATCTTCTATCCTGATGTCTTTATCGGCGCTACGTTGAATTTTTATGTTCACCAAAACCTCCTCTGCACCGGCTTTCAGACAGGCCTCATGGGCTTTTTTTACTATGTCCATCAGTTGTTCATATTCGCCTTCCATTACGGTTTCAAATGGACAAACCTGGTATTTAACGCCTGATTGTTGGATAACTTCAATGGCTTTATCTACGAGCGCATAGGTATCAATAGTTTTTGATTTTGGCAAAACCTGAATGGCAAGATTGATTGTGTGGTGCATTGGGTGTATTGTTAAGCAATTTACATTGATAATTAAAACGTTAGGCAGCTACTTTAAAAACTTCATAATTTAAATAACGACCAGGAAGTCTATTTGGGTTGCTGCTTAAGGTACAATATTAAGGCTAAGGGACTGGATGGACAATTATTATTTCTAAAATAAGGCTAATAAATCAATGCAACAGTTTGAAAAGGTGGTTGTCCGTTGGCACAACCACGGCACACATTCAGTAAATTGAAACCTATTTATCTGCTATCGAGAAGCAGACTTTTCAACTGGCTCATTTACATATAGGGTTCATCAGGACAAAAGATTGGGTGATGCCCGCAAACCCGCGCTACTGCCAGCCACACAATAGCCTGCCTGCATACCAGCATTTTAACTAATCATTAATTGGTATGCTGCACCAAAGCCGGCCATTGCACAAGCCATTTCGGTCTTTGGTGGCTCCGCGAGGCCAATTCAAAAAAAATGGCTTAAAATAGTTCTCACCATCCTAAGCCATTCATTTATAATTATTTACTCAAGTTTCGCAGGCACCAGTTTTGTCACAATTTTTGCGGAAAAGCAAAAATTCCGCCAAAACCAAATGTTTTTTTTGCTAACGCCACGGGTTTCCACCCGTGGTTAATATAATTTGACCCTTTCAGGGTCATCTACACCTTTGTGCCGTGGTTGTGCCAACG
>DAIQNU010000353.1:0-3807 GCA_036788235.1 Cyclobacteriaceae bacterium | reverse complement strand
TACCTTCCGGTAGCACTCAAATAGAGGCCAGTTGCTTCTTTGCTTTTTCAGAAATATTGGCTTTCGTCACAGCCTTTTTATTCTTGATCCGTATCCTGTCAATCTCATATGCCATCTGATATTTCATCCAAAATTCCGCTTTAATGCCAAGGACATCTTCCAGGCGTACAGCCAGCTCGGGAGTAAGATTGCGTTTGCCATTAATAATCTCAGACATCACATTTTTGGCAATACCCAATTCTTTGGCCAAATCAATTTGTTTCATATCCCTTGCGTCCAGCTCGTCTTTCAATAGACGCCCGGGATGCATCGCTGATCCGGGAACCAGGTCATTTGCTAATATTCTTTTGCTACTCATAATGTTTAGATATTTCGATAATTTCTATTTCTATCAATTCGTCCTCCACCTCGATGATGATAAGCCTGAATTGCTTGTTCAAGCGGATGGAAAACTGGCCTTTTCTAATTTCAGACAAAGCCTCAAAGTTTAATGATCTGATAGGATAGAGGTCTTTCAATTTTTCGATTACAGTCAGAATCCTCACCTTCGCCTGGTATTGCTTGATTACTTCTCTGGAGAACTTCTGCTTTCCTCTGAGTTCATTCAAGGGGGTTATGTACAAACGCTCCAGATCTTTTGTCTTAAAGGCTACTTCCATTCCAAACACTAAGATGAATAAAAGTTTACTAAAAAAGTAAACTTATAAAAACAATCTAAATCTGCTAAGGCTATTGTAGGTATAACTTTCCAATGCAGTAAGCGTTAACTATTTGATAATCAATAAATTTATGGATTAGGAGTTGTACATTGTGAAGTAATAATAAAAAAATCAAATTTATTCCTAATCGATGTATTGGTAATTTCACTTAATTTCTCCTGTTAAATCCCCTTAAATTTATGAAAAGGCCTGTTGTGGTTGTTTGATCATTTCAAGTACTTCGTATTTCAGTTCTCATTCCTTGTAGTTGACAAATTTTGCCTTTAACAAAAATACTCATCTTATTGAAAATACCTTTCATTTCCTATCTATAGCATCATCGAATTAAGAATAACACAAGACGGTACCCTGATCAATCTGAAAAGGATTCTCTTAAATGAATACAAATATGTTGGTAAAATACCAACATATTTGTAATTTTACCGTAAATCAAAAAAGCGTGGTAATAATATACCTAACCAAATTGGTTGATTTTTCAAAAAAGCATTCTGACTCGGGCAAAAGTCTGACAACTTGGAAAGTCATTGTTGAGAATGCCGATTGGAAAAAAAACCAGGATATTTTAGAAAGTTTTCCAACAGCTAAAATTATCAAAGGAAACAGGGCTCGCTTTAAAATCACAGGAAATAAGTACCGTTTAGTTATTGAAGTGAATTTTGAAGATAAAACAGTGGAAGTTCGGTTTATTGGTACACATGATCAATATGACAAAATAGATTCAACCACAATTTAATACTTATGGATAAGATGATACAGGCTACTAACAAAAAATGGTTTCTACTGGAAACGGAGGCTGATTATGAAGCCGCTACGAGCAGGTATGAGCAAATCAAGTATGCAGAGATAGGTTCAGATTTGAACAGAGAGAAAATGCTTTTGGTTTATTTGATTTCTGAATATGAAAAAAAGATATGGGATTTGCCGGAAGTAGATCCCGTGGAAATGATCAAAATTCGCATGGAGGACTTTGGATACAATGCCTCGACGTTGGCGAAGGTCTATGGTGACAGGGGCACTATCAGCAAGGTGTTAAATTACAGACAATCCCTTTCCCTGACCATGATCAGAAAATTCAGCCACTTATTGAAAATACCCGTAGAGTGGCTGATAAAAGAGTACCCGTTAAAAAAGGCTGTCTAAAATTAGATGCGTATCATCGTTGATTTTATTGATTAGTTTTTACTTTCAATGCCAGCTTTGAGTAGTTAATTCTTAATTGACACATCTAAGCTAATCGATTCTTTTTGTGCAAAGTTTACTTCCCCCGATGTAGAAAGTATTAACTATTTGATAGTGAGATGAATACGCAAGTTGAGTTTTACGGGAGTTGTATAAATTAGTGTGTTTTAACGATTATCATGTCAATTTTCCATTAATGTTTTGTTATCTCTCTTTATTTCTCCGGTGTTCTCCCTTTGAATTAAAAATTGAGTTAGAGCTGATGGTTACCTATTTATACAACCAAAAACCAAAATAGAATGGATTTATTTCCCAATACAAAACTTACTGAATATGTTCGCCAATAAGTCGTCGGTGGTGATTTCTCCGGTGATTTCGCCCAGATGGTGCAGGGACTGACGCAGGTCGAGGGCCAAGAAATCGTTGGTTACTTGGCTGTCCAGACCTTTCAAAACATCTTCCAATGAAGCTCGAGTGTTTTTCAGGCTTTCAAAATGGCGAAGGTTGGTAACCATGGTATCACCTGTTTTAAACTGCTTTAAGTTGCTAACTTCGATAATCCTTGCTTTTAGTTGATCCAGATTTTCGCGCTGGCTGGCAGAAATCAATACCATATCATGTGCTGTCTGCAAAGTATCAGCCAGGCCGGCGGGTGCCAGATCCATTTTGTTGCCTACTTTGAGATAAGGTATGGCTAGTAAGTCAAGCATCTCACTTTGTTGTTGTATATCTTCCAAGCTTTCCTGTTGCAGGTCAAACATATAAATGATCAGGGATGCCTGCTTCATTTTTTCACGGGTGCGTTTTATGCCTATCTTTTCGATATGATCGGTAGATTCACGCAGACCGGCGGTATCAATAAACCTGAATAGCACCCCCTCGATGTGTATTTCGTCTTCAATAACATCGCGTGTTGTACCCGGAATGTCCGATACAATGGACTTCTCTTCATTGAGCAAGGCATTGAGCAGGGTAGACTTGCCCGCATTGGGCTTGCCGGCAATTACGGCAGGAACGCCATTTTTGATGACATTGCCCAAGTCAAAGCTTAGTATCAACTCGTCTACGGCTTTGTAAATCTTTAATACCAGGGTTTTTAGCTGTTGACGGTCAGCAAACTCAACATCTTCTTCGCCAAAATCGAGCTCCAGCTCTATCATGGATGCAAAATGAATCAACTCTTCGCGCAATGCCTTTATCTTGTTTGAAAAGCCACCACGCATCTGGTTTATGGCCGCAAAATGTGCAGCTTCCGAATCCGCATGGATCAGGTCGGCCACAGCCTCGGCCTGTGCCAGGTCAAACTTGCCATGTAGAAATGCCCGTTTTGTAAATTCGCCAGGCCGAGCCAATCGTGCACCGCGGCGCATGAGTAGCTTTACTACTTGCTGCAAAATAAATGGTGAGCCATGGCAAGAAAATTCTACCATGTTTTCTTTGGTAAAAGAGCGTGGCGCTATAAATACAGAAGCCAATACTTCATCGATAATGGTTTCACCATCGCGTATGGTGCCAAAATGCAAGGTGTGCGAAGCCTGTTGTCGCAGGTCTTTGCCATGAAAAACGGCATTGGCAATGTTAAGAGCCTCTTTGCCCGATAGCCTTACTATGCCTAGCGCTCCAATGCCCGGCGGGGTGGCCAAGGCTACAATGGTATCGTCGAAGTCTTCGCGAAGAAATAAACTCAATGTTCTTTTGCTCTAATTGAATGAAATATTTCCAGCGGCAAAATTAGCAGGTTTATGATAAATCATGGGTCTTTATAGAAATATTTAGCCGAAAATGGTATTTGAAATCTGAGATTGTTAATGTAGCTGACTTTCAGTCAATTGAATTCTGGAAATCTCCTTTAGCATTGAAGGGAGTCGATGGCGGAAAATTAAAAGGTTCTTCCAATGGTACCAATATA
>DAIQNU010000352.1:0-3818 GCA_036788235.1 Cyclobacteriaceae bacterium | reverse complement strand
GACCGGTAGAGGTAAGGACGGGTAGCAAGGCCAGCATGGTGGTAGCCGAAGTCACAAGGCAGGGCCTAACTCTTTTTAAACCGGCTTCCAAAACTGCCTGACGAATTTCTTTGATGCTATTGGTTTTGTTCGCCTCAAAGCTTTGCTGCAGATAAGTGCCCATGACTACACCATCGTCGGTAGCTATACCAAACAAGGCTATAAAACCTACCCAGACTGCCACACTGAGATTTACGGGATGAATGTTGAACAATTCGCGCATATTGGCTCCCAAAAAGGAAAAGTTGAGAAAACCATCTTGTGCATACAACCAAAGCATGAAAAACCCACCGGAAAATGCCATGGCGATGGCGCCAAAAATCATTAAGGATAAGGCTACAGATCTGAACTGCAAATACAGAATGAGAAATATAATGGCCAGGGCAAGCGGAATAACAATGGCAAGTCTCTTTTCGGCTCGTACCTGATTTTCGTAACTCCCCGAAAATTGAAAACTGATACCAGCGGGCACCACCAATTCTCCTGATTTTACCTTTTCCTGCAAAAATGCTTTGGCTTCTTCCACCACAGTTACTTCGGCAAATCCTGCCTTTTTATCCAGTAGCACATAGCCGGTAAGAAAGCCGTTTTCGCCTCTGATCATGCCGGGACCCGGCCTGTATTCAATTTCGGCGATTTCATTAATGGGAATATGCAAACCCCGGCTTACCGGAATAAGCAGCTTTTCAATGAGTTCCGGATTGTCACGCCATTCACGGGCATACCGTGCCCTTACGGCAAATCGCTCTCTACCTTCTATGGTTGTTGTCAGGGTCATGCCTCCAAGAGCTGTTTCTATGTAATCTTGCACATCTGTAATTTGAAGTCCGTACCTGCCCATGGCTTGGCGGTTTAGGTTTATTTCTAAATAAGGCTTGCCCAATGATCGATCTGCATATACAGCTTCGGGCTTTACAGATGGCACTTGTTTAAGATATTTTTCCAGTTCGAAGCTAAACCGCTCGATTGTTTCGAGGTCAGGGCCATATACTTTGAGACCCATAGGCGCTCGCATACCGGTTTGCAGCATCACAAGACGCGTTTCTATAGGCTGTAATCTTGGCGCGGAGGTTACGCCCGGTATTTGTGTGCGTTCTACCACTTCATTCCAGATGTCATCTGTCGATACTATGTGATCGCGCCACTGCCTGAAATATTCACCATTTCTGTCTTCGATTAGATTGTCGTGTCGATCACGCATAAATTGGCCATCTTTGGTAACCCTGAAACGCATTCTTCGGCCATCTGCATCTGATTTGTATTCAGTCTTGTAATGAATGATATTTTCAAACATGGAAAGTGGCGCAGGATCCAGGGGAGATTCTGCACGACCAGCTTTTCCGACTACCATTTCTACCTCCGGGATATCCTGCACCAGTCGGTCGAGCTGCGAAAGAATAATCCTGTTGGCCTCAACACCGGAATGCGGCATGGAAGTGGGCATTAGTAAAAACGAACCTTCGTCCAGTGCTGGCATAAATTCCTTACCCATACCCGGAAACTGGTCTGTAAAATAATTCCAGACCTGCGACTTGCGCACTTCATAGCCAGTATGATCCAGTGCTGTTGGAATAACCCCGAATACACGGGCAAAACCCAGCCAAACCAGTATCCCGAATAGAATTAATATGGCAGGAATGCTTAGAAACACCGTTTTATGATCAAGGCACCACATCAAAAGCGGCTTGTAAAAGTTGAGAAACAAACGAAAGATTCCCAGCACCAGGCCAATAACAATTATTACGAAGAGAAAATTCAAAATCAAACTTCTTCCCGGGCCGAGTGGCAGCCATTCGGTTGCCAGCAGCAATGATACAGCCATGATGGCAATGGCAATATTTACAGGTTCAAAATATGGCCTGTAGGCATCTTTTCGGTAAAAAATCAACATGCGATTTATACCTATAGCTGCTACTACCAATGCCTGCCAAAAGTATCCTGCCAAGGCTATGGCCAAGCTAAGCACTAACAGTAAAATCCAGAATATCATCTCCCTGCTTCTTTTGTGTAGCAGGCTTTTTCTACCAAAAAACCAGTGGGCAAAAGCTGGTAAAACCAGCAGCGTGACAATCAAGGCTGATATCAAGGCAAATGTTTTGGTGTATGCCAATGGCCCGAAAAGCTTGCCTTCTGCTGCCTGAAGTGTAAAAACAGGCAAGAAACTGACTATGGTTGTAGCCACAGCGGTTAAAATTGCCGATGATACTTCTGTGGTGGCTCTATAAATTACAGTCAGTCGCGATTCGTGGTGATCGGCTTCATCGATATGCCTGATGATATTTTCGCTCAGAATAATGCCAAGGTCAACCATGGTTCCGATGGCTATGGCAATACCGGATAGCGCTACAATATTGGCATCAATACCCACATATTTCATAAAAATAAAGCTTATGAGTACTGCCAATGGCAATAGCGCCGAGATCAATACCGAGGCCCTGAGGTTGAAAATCATCACCACTATCACGATAATGGTAATGAGTATTTGCAAACTAATGGCTTCATAGAGTGTATAGAGCGTTTCATAAATAAGCCCTGTGCGATCGTAAAAAGGCACAATGGTTACTTTCGAAATGCGTCCGTCTGAAAGTTCTCTGGAAGGCAAACCTGAACTAATTTCTTCAATTTTCTTTTTTACATTGGCAATTACATTGAGTGGATTGTCGCCGTACCGTGCTACCACTATTCCTCCTACAGCTTCTACACCGCCTTTGTCCAAGATCCCGGTCATGGATCGAGTAGCAGGCCCCAGACTTACCCTCGCTATGTCCTTTATATGCACCGGTACATTGTTTCGGGCAGTTACCACCGATGTTTCCAAATCTTCGATCGAAGTTACATACCCAATGCCACGAACCAGATATTCTACCAGATTGATCTCCACCGTATTGGCACCCACATCGAGGTTGCTGTTTCGCACGGCATCCATTACCTGCATCATTGAAATATCATAGGCTTTCATTGCCTCCGGGTCGATGTCCACCTGATATTCCATTACATGCCCTCCCACGGATGAAACTTCAGCTACCCCCTCTGCACTGACAAGTCCATATTTTACATAAAAATCCTGAATCCGGCGAAGTTCATGCAAATCCCAGCCACCGACAGGGTTCCCGTCTTCGTCGCGGCCTTCCAGCGTATACATGTATATCTGCCCCAAAGCCGTGGCATCGGGGCCAAGCCTGGGCTGTACACCTTCTGGCAGCAATCCGGATGGCAGGGCATTAAGTTTTTCAAGGATTCGGGATCGGCTCCAGTAATATTCGATGTCGTCATCGAAAATGACATAAATGCTAGCAAATCCAAACATGGATGTACTTCTAATGGTTTTTACGCCCGCCATTCCGAGCAGTGAAGTAGTGAGTGGGTAGGTAATCTGGTCTTCGACATCGCGCGGAGAACGCCCCATCCATTCGGTAAAAACGATTTGCTGGTTTTCTCCAATATCCGGAATGGCATCTACCGGCACAGGGTCGCGCGGCAGCCATGAAATATCCCAGCTAAATGGTGCAGTTACCAAACCCCAACCAATCATTAACAGCAGCATGAGTACTGTAATGAGTTTGTTTTTAAGAAAAAACCCAATAATGCGATTGAGCATAACTTAAGTGATTACTTATGAAAATATTTAAGAAAAGATAAAATGATGCTGTGTAAGAATCCATTCTTACACGCTAAAGGATAGGGAAATACGGCCTATAGAAGAAAAGACTGTTTTATAATGCAGAGCTGAATACCATAAGCTGGTGGACCACTGTCAGTATAAAAAATCTGGCCTGGCA
>DAIQNU010000351.1:0-3835 GCA_036788235.1 Cyclobacteriaceae bacterium | reverse complement strand
GACCTAAATGTAGTAAATAATTTAGGTCACCGTTTAGTTCTCATTTTTACTGAAATTGTATGCTGTTTTTTGATGTGCGGAAAATAAAAAACCCGCAAATTCGTGAAATTTGCGGGTTTTTGGTGGTAGTTGAATCTATACTGTCGGGATGACAGGATTTGAACCTGCGACCCCTTGCACCCCATGCAAGTACGCTACCGGACTGCGCTACATCCCGAAACCGGTTTGTTTATTGTTCTAAACCTTTCAATATCCGATCATTAAACCGGTAGCTGGCTATTTTATTGTCAATAACATTTCAGCCATGAAAACAGCCACTTTTTGAAAAGGAGTGCAAATCTATATATTATTTTTAGCTTCTTAAAAGCTTTTCCCTGTTTTATATATCCGCCTGGCTTGTGTATTTTCGTGCATTGGTGATTTTTGCGCTAAGCAGTATTATGTATTCAAAAATAGAACTTAGGTTTTTGCCGATTATTTTTTGCCTTGTGCTAAGCTTGGCAACAGTTTTGCCGGCTATGGCCGATGGCAAAAAAGCCTTGCGAATGCTCGAAAAAGGTCAATATGAAAAGCTCGAAACGCATTTGGCTAAGTCATTTAAAAAAGACACAATTAATCCCGGTGCCTGGTATGTGATGTCCAGGCTTTATTTCGAGCCGGCATATTTTTTCAATAATCTCGATTCTGCTTACAGTTATGTTAACAATGCCTTGCGGCAGTTTCCTCTGACAGAAGCAAAAAAAATCGACAAACTACAAAAAGCAGGGATCAGTGAATTGAGTGCACAGGTGCTTAAGGCTGAAATTGAACAGCAAGCATTTCAAAGAGCTGTTCAGGAACATAGCATTGCCACTTACCAGTTTTTTATTGATCGGTTCAAAGGCAGTCTGCAAATAGATAGCGCCATAGCATTTCGCAACGAACTGGCCTACAAGTATGCAGTGGAAGAAGATACCTATGATGCATTTAAGTATTTTCTGGAAACCTACCCCAAAGCAGTACAAGTGCCAGAAGCACAACAGCGATTCGAAACTTTGCTTTACAGGGTAAATACCAAACAAGGCACTTTAGCATCCTTCGAGCAGTTTTTGGTCAGCAATCCCGATAGCCCGTTCAGGTCAGAGGCCGAGCGAAAAATACTGGAAATTGCCGCAGCAGACAATAGCCTGTCGAGCTATATGGCTTTTATCGAAAGATTCCCCCAAAGCCCAGCCAGAAAAACGGCCGTAGACTTCATGTATCATCTTTTCGTTGCCAATCAGCCCCCTGCCGAATTCACCAAAAGATTCAACATTTTAACTGCCACTGACTCATTGAGTCAGATAATAGTAGCCGACACTGCCTTGCTCGCACCGGTGTATGATGCTGAAAAATATGGTTTTATGAGCAGCAACGGACAAACGTTTATTCACCCACATTTCGATGATATAGACAAAAGCTATCTGTGTGGTAATATTACAAGTAATATTCTTTCTGTTGTAGACAAGGGTCAGGCAAAAATAATCTCACGACTGGGGCATACCATTTTTGCTGGCGAACATGATAGCTTCGAAGACCTGGGTAGCGGATTGATAAAAATAGTAAAGCAAGATAGAGTAGGCCTGATACATAAATCGGGAAGGCGTATGCTGGATTTTAATTACGAGGATATCAAAAATCTGGAGAACACTTTTATCAGTTTTCAATACGACGGGAGATGGGGTTTGATGAGTTTTACGGGCAAAGAACTTCTGCCAGCTTCTTATGATGAAATCGATGTGAATTACCCTTTTGTGATTGTACAATCGGATCAGAAATTTGCGATTACCAACATCAGGCAAATAAAACAAGCTGCTGACTTAAATGTACCGAAGCTGGATTTTCTCTACGACGATTACCTGCTAATGAAAGACAATCATATGCTGGCATTTCATGAAGCACAAGAATCACTGATAAGCCCTGAGATTCGTATAAAAATACCGCTGGCTGAGCACAAAGTTTATGAGCTATTTGATGGTTGGATGTTGAAAAACACCGAAGGATATTCAATCCTTGATGCCGAATTTGAACCACGCTCTCTGGCAGTATTTGAAACGGTGGTAGCCAGCCAAAATAGGGCTACCTTGAAACTCAATAATAAATGGGCGGTTTACTATCCGGGCAGCCCCTTTCCTGTTTCCTATACTTATGACTCTATTCGGTTTTTATCAGACAAAATCGGGCTGTCTTTTAACCATGACGCAACATTTGCTTTGTTTAGCAACGATAGTGTGGTGGATATATCCGCCTCTGTAGCTACACGGCTGCTTCAGTGGCAGTCTGCCAGTGCAAAATCAAGCCCTCAATATCTCTATACCCGGACAGCCCGTGGACAGGTGAAGGTCTGCAATGCACAGGGACAAATGGTGATTGATGATAAAATTACGGATATTCAGCCTTTGGGCTATGAGTATCTGATTATTGAAAGAGGTGGCAAAAAAGGCTTGTATGCTGCCAATGGAAAATTGCTATTGCGAGAGCGCTATGATGGTGTGGCGGGTTATGATGGCGGCTATGTGAGCCTGTTGCTCAATCGTAAATTCGGGATCTACAACGAAGCACTTGATGTGGCGATTACACCTACCTATGATCGCATGATTCAGGCTTTTAGCGATCATTTGTTGATAGCCTCAAAAAATAACAAAGTGGGGCTAATCGATAAAAAAGGCGATGTGGTACTGCCCCTCGATTATCAGGAAGTGCGCCCTTGGAACGACTCTGTAGCCTTGGTAAAGACTGATGAGCTTTGGCACTTATGGGATATCAAAAACAAAAAGAAAGTCTATGACGGCATAGAATCTTTTGAATTTCTTAAGAAAGATGCTGATGAAACTGTACTTTTAATTCAGCGCAAGAGTCAGGTGGGTGTATTAAGCAGCCGGCATGGCATAGTGGTAGGGGCTACCTTCAACGATATTATCAATGTAGGTTCAGTCGACAGCCCGCTGTATTTTGCAGAAAAATATATTCAGGAGGCAGAATTTTACATTGTAATATACTATGATGCTCGTGGCAAGGTCTTGAAGAAGCAAGTTTTCACAGCAGAAGAATACGATAATATATACTGTGGCTGATACTTTTGACATATCATTTATAGGGTCGGGCAATGTAGCCTGGCACCTGGCACCGGCGCTGGAAAATTCAGGACATCAGGTGCGGGAGGTTTATAGCCGGAATCCGGAAAATACCGAATTGCTATTGCGCAGGCTCTACAGCGCCGAACCCAACGAGACACTCGACTTTACCAATAGCAAATCAAAGGTTTTTTTTATAGCCGTAAGCGACGATGCCATACAGCAGATTGCCTGTGAAATTGTATTGCCCGACGATGCCATTATTGTACATACTTCGGGTAGCACACCTATAGAAACGCTCAATTACACAGCTTCTGAGTATACCGGAGTTTTTTATCCCTTGCAAACTTTTTCGAAAATGCGCAAACTCGATATGGGCGATGTGCCCATTTTGATCGAGGCAGAGCACAAAGAGACATTGCAAATACTCGGCACCCTGGCCAGGTCGATTAGTAAAAATGTGTATAAAGTCAATTCAAGAGACAGACTAATTGCGCACATCTCTGCGGTGTATGCCTGCAATTTTTCCAATTACCTGTATGGCATGGCCGAAAAAATGCTGAATAATGCCGGACTCGATTTTGATTTGCTCAAGCCCCTGATTGCCGAAACTGTCAATAAATCTTTTGAAATAGGCCCTTACGATGCTCAAACCGGCCCAGCTGTTCGTGGTGATCTGCGAACTTTAGACAAGCACATTGAAGTCTTAAAAGACTCAGATGCAGCAAAGGTATATACCTTGC
>DAIQNU010000350.1:0-3837 GCA_036788235.1 Cyclobacteriaceae bacterium | reverse complement strand
ATGAGCCTCAACGATAGCACATCTATACCTGTACAGGTAGTTTACAAGAAAGTATTGACTACCCCCGATGAAATCGCCAAGCTATGCCTTGATGCGAATGCAAATCATAATTGTATTGGTATTATCGCCTGGATGCATACCTTTTCGCCAGCTAAAATGTGGATCAGAGGCTTGCAAATACTTCGCAAGCCATTGTGCCATTTGCATACACAATTCAATCGCGACATTCCCTGGGCAAGCATCAATATGGATTTCATGAATTTGAACCAGTCGGCACACGGTGGCCGTGAGTTTGGGTTTATGATGAGCCGAATGCGCAAAGACCGCAAAGTAGTGACGGGTCATTGGCAAGATGTGCAAGTTCAACAAAGTGTGGGTACCTGGACTAGAGCAGCAGCAGGTTGGCATGATTTGCAAGGCGCCAAAGTGGCTCGCTTTGGAGACAATATGCGCGAGGTAGCGGTAACAGAAGGCGATAAGGTTGAAGCTCAAATGAGACTAGGTTTCTCGGTAAATGGCTATGGTATGGGAGATTTGGTGGCTTTTGTAAATCAGGTGAGTGATGCTGAGGTACTAAAACTGGTTCAGGAATATGAAGAAAGTTACAACCTTGCTGATTCATTAAAAGAAGGCGAAACCTACAGGGCCTCACTACTCGAAGCGGCCAGAATTGAACTCGGTATGCGGTTTTTCTTAGAAGACGGTGGATTCAAAGCCTATACAGATACTTTTGAAAATTCGCATGGCATAACTCAACTGCCGGGAATTGCTTCGCAACGCTTGATGGACATGGGCTATGGCTTTGGTGGCGAAGGCGACTGGAAAACCGCTGCCTTGCTGCGATCCATGAAAGTAATGGCTTCCGGACTGGTAGGAGGGACTTCATTCATGGAAGACTATACCTATCACTTGCATCCGGATGGACAGCGGGTTTTGGGTTCGCATATGTTGGAAATTTGTCCTTCCATTGCCAATGGTAAAGCTTCTTGTGAAATTCACCCACTATCTATTGGTGGTAAGTCAGACCCCGTTCGCCTGGTTTTCAACGTTGGAGCTGGCCCTGCCATTAATGCATCTGTAATGGATATGGGCAATCGGTTCAGGCTTTTGGTAAATGAAGTACAAGTAGAAGATCCTACCGAGGCTCTACCGCAATTGCCGGTAGCCAGGGTTTTGTGGAATCCGAAACCCGATTTGAAAACAGCAGCTACAACATGGATTCATGGTGGCGGTGCCCATCATACGGTTTTTAGTAAAGCACTAAATACCGAATATATGGAGGATTTTGCTGCCATAGCAGGCATTGAATTGTTGGTAATAGACCAACAAACTACTGTACGTGATTTTAGAGACAAGCTTCACTGGAATGAAGTTTATTACCATGTATTTCATTCCATCAACTAGGCAAATGGTTTGTTGATACGGCTGAAATGGCATTGATCCCGAGCTTGCGAGTCAATGCCATTTTTTTTTAATGTACAATTATAAAATTGTTAATGCTAAAGGTGGGATTGTAAACCTCCTTTGAAGACAGGTTTCTACTTTTTTCAACCCTGATATCCTGGTCTTTTATTTGTGCTTCTTATTTCCAATTAAATCAAACAGGGTGGTGTAATAGGAGGTGTTTTACATTATAAAAAATGATTGGCAAGTTCGTATCTTGTAAATAATAAAGTTAGTCAAGAAGATGAAAAAGGTTAAGCTAGGCCAATATATTATCATATTCCTGTTGACAAGTAATTGTCAGATGGTTGTATCGCAAGATAAATTTATCAGCTACCATGATTTTGAGTTGGCTTACAGAAACAATTCAGAACTAAACAGTTTAAGTCGGGATTATGATCTTCTACATATTTTACTGTTGGATTCATCCTACAAAAAGGAAGTGTTTAAGTATAATCCTGGGTTAGAAGAAGAATATTACGACTATTCCGCTGGATTATAATTGAATAGTTTGACCGTGGGGTTTTTTACTCAGCATACTGATATTAAAAAGATATTTGAATCTGAAGATAGGATTAAAAACTGTTTATTTGATGATTTTTCCTTAAAAGTAGGTGATTATAAGATTAGATACCCTGTCTATGTTAAAAACAACACTGCAATAGCTGAAATAATTACAAATAGCACTACAGATTTCTATTTTTTTATTTTACATAAAGATAAAGGTGTTGTGCAAATTAATTGGCTTGGTGGGATTATAGAATGATTTACAGTTGATGTTTCTTGAACAAATTCTACAGATTGAAATTAGAAAAGTAAAGAAGCTCTCATCATTACAGCTCTTTCTTACATTCAGTAAAGACATATTTCCATAGTTGCATTTGCTGTAGCTATTTAGCATATAAGCTATTGGATTTATGAGTTTTTATTTCTGGGAAAGTAAGGTACTGACATATGCTTTAAAATGAAAGGTAAAAAGACTTAGCCAATTATCAGCTATGTAAAATGTTGGCTATATTTGTTATTCCGATTGGATGTAGATTTCTCATATTTTTATTGAATATGATTTATAGAACTATGCATAGAATAGTTAAGGATGAGAATCTGGTTAAAAAAGGTAAAATGAAAAAACAACCTTGGAAAATGATGCTAGAGGAAAAAAAGGAATAGAAAGAGAACTTGAACCAAGAAATAAGATCACATCTCTTTTCTCTAGGACAACCATTGGTGTATTATAAAGGTAGCTGCATGATTGCCGAATATTCTGATGGTCGTATTGAAGACCTTTAATTGTGCCAGTTGTTTTTATAATTGCTGACCCACCCGGAGTCGGTAAAAGTACATTAGGATCTTTCTATATCCCAGAAAATCTCCCCATCCTTGATCCTGAACAAATTTTCATCTATGAATTGGTCGATACTTTTCAAGTTTTTGTCTTTGCAATAATAATATTCTTTTTAATCTGTTCTGCTCGCGCTATTTCCTGGTTAGGAGTTTTTTGGCTTTTCTTCTGAAATCCATGTCCGATTACAACAAAAGCATAGCAGGCAAACCACCAAATATTTTACACTACCCGGCATTATCTAGTATTCCCTCAATAGCATCTAATTCTTCCTTGCTAAAATCATAATTATCAAGGCATTTAAGAGAATCAAGAAGTTGAGCCGGGCTGCTTACACCTATCAATACCGAGGTAATCCTTGGGTCTTTAATAATCCACGCCAGTGCCATATGCGCCAGCTTTTGTCCTCTTTTATTTGCCAAATCATTAAGAGCCCGAACTTTTCGGAGCTTTTCTTCGGTAATTTGATTTTCTTGTAAAAAACCATGAGGTTTGGCAGCTCTTGAATCTTCCGGAATTCCTTTCAGGTATTTATTGGTCAATAAACCTTGCTCAAGAGGGGAGAAGGGAATACAACCCACACCTTCTTTGTCGATAAGCTCAAGCAGGCCGTCTTCGACCCAGCGATCAAACATAGAGTATCTTGGTTGATGGATTAAACAAGGCGTGCCCAGGTCTTTGAGTATTTTAATGGCTTTCGCGGCTTCTGCCGGTTTATAATTGGATATACCAACGTACAAAGCTTTGCCTTGTCGAACCATCAGATCCAGCGTAGCCATGGTTTCTTCCAATGGCGTATCAGGATCAGGGCGGTGGTGGTAAAAAATATCTACATAATCCAGCCCCATTCTTTTCAAGCTTTGATCCAGGCTGGAGACCAGGTATTTCTTAGATCCCCATTCACCATAAGGGCCTTCCCACATATAATAACCCGCTTTGGTTGATATCACCATTTCATCACGGTAAGGCAAAAAGTCCTTTTTCATTATGATTCCGAAATTCTCCTCGGCAGATCCCGGAGGTGGCCCATAGTTATTGGCTAGGTCAAAGTG
>DAIQNU010000349.1:0-3889 GCA_036788235.1 Cyclobacteriaceae bacterium | reverse complement strand
TCAGGGTCATCTACACCTTTGTGCCGTGGTTGTGCCAACGGCCAACCACCATTTGATAATGGAAATTGAAAAACAGTGTTTAAATAATAAAAATGAAGCAGAGCCCTCTAAATTTTTCTGTAAATTCATGTGCGAAACTTGAGTTATTTGTAAACAAACAGAAAAAGCAAATGCAAGCCGATACTTACAGTTTTTCAAAAAGAACCTTGTACAATTCGAGCATGTGATGGAGGTCTTGCAGGTGTATTTTTTCATGCGACGAATGTGGATCAGTTTGGGGCGCCCCTACAAAACACCAGTCGACAGGGTAAGGTGATTGTTGCAATTCGCGACCATCACTTGACCCCTCTGCCTCAACTTCTAGTTGATACTTGATGCTATTTTCGCGGGCAAGCGCTATTATTTGATCGATATAGCTCCGCCGCGGTATGTTTCGATCGCGCATGGAAATGGCTACCCCTTCGCCATGATGCACACCATCGGTAACCCAGGTCACATCTGAGATAAGCATGCGCTTTATGGCAAATCTTTCATAAATGTACTTGGTAAGGTAAGGTATGGAGCCTCCGCCGTGTTCTTCCCAGCAGGAAAAAGCCAAAATGCCATTTTGCAGGGTTTCAGCAAGTCTGAGTAAATTATAGATCCCCGCCCGGTTGTCGAGATAAGGGGAGGTAATGTAATTGCCTTTGAGGCTAAAGTTGGGCTTATAACTCAAACTGGTGCCAGGTTGTATAGCCCGGCCAAACTGATAATACAAACGATATTCAACATCCAAATCGGCAGTGCATTCTATGGCTCCAAGATCGTCGTGACCAACCAGTATATCTCCTGGCAAAACTTCAGGGCCGCCAATGGGAAGCAATTGATTCTGATACCTTACAGTAAATCCTGTGGTGTCCATGTGGGCAAAAGCTGCCACTTTGGGCTTGCCAAAAACAAGTAAAACACAATCCTGAAAATCTTCGCCCTGAATAATTTCAGGTTGACAACGCCAGTTAGCTGCATTTTTTTCTGCCCACTCAAGAATAAAATCTTTCATGGCTCTTTCCTCACCAGAGGGTGATTTCACCGCACACAATGCCTCCAGTAAATTTAGATTATGTATTACCTTCAAATTCATTTATCTATTAAGTATCAAAAAACTAAAGTGGTTCATATAATAAGTATCAAAAGGCCAATGCACAACTCGATTAATGAATTCAACAAATTCCTGTTCAAAATATGCTTTCGCAGATATAAAATGGCTAGAGCTTTCAATAATCGTAATGCTTTTGTTGTACTTTTGCCGTGTCGGATATTTCTATTTAGAATATAAAATATAAGACAGTTTGCGAATTTCTTTTTTTGAGCGTTGTAATCAAAACTTATCTAAGACTTTGGAGATTTTTGTTTTAAATGATCAGCCTTCTATAGCCAACGAATTTGTCAATCAACTTCGAGATGTTCACATTCAAAAAGACAGCATGCGATTCAGACGAAATCTGGAACGCATTGGCGAATTACTGGCTTTTGAGATTTCCAAGACCATGGAATATGAGCAAAAAGAAATTGAAACTCCGCTAACCAAAACAAAGGGGGGATTTTTGAAGCAACAGCCTGTGCTGATAAACATACTCAGAGCTGGCATTCCTTTTTTTCAAGGTTTTCACCAAATATTCGACAATGCGCAGTGTGGTTTTATAGGTGCCTATCGCAAAGAAGGTATTGGCATTGAAGGACTGAGCATAAATATGGAGTATTTCACTTTGCCCGATTTGAATGACCGTACGGTAATTTTGGCTGACCCAATGTTGGCCACTGGAAAATCCTTGGTAGAGTCGGTAAATCAAATGCTCAAAGTCGGTCAACCAAAGAAAATCCATATTGCCGCTGTAATCGCATCGAAACAAGGCATTGATTATATTGAAAAGAACATTAAAATACCTTGTGCTATCTGGGTGGCCGAAATAGACCCGGAATTAAATGAAAATGCCTACATAGTACCGGGACTGGGTGATGCAGGTGATCTGGCTTTTGGCCCTAAACTGTAATGTAAATACAACGACATGCTCCAATCAATTTTGCTGTTACTTGCTGGTCTGGTAGTGCTGATCGGTTGTGGGGAATTTCTGGTACGTGGTGCCTCATGTATTGCACTCAAAGCAAGGATTTCGCCAATGGTGGTTGGGCTAACGATTGTGGCTTTTGGCACCTCGGCACCCGAGCTTATCATTAGCATACAGGCTGCGCTCAAAGGGAGTCCGGATATCGCCACAGGCAATGTGATCGGGTCAAACATTTGCAATCTTTCTCTCATTCTCGGCGTAACAGCCCTCATCAGGCCGGTACTTGTGCAAAGAGCGACATTGGTTATTGACTGGCCGGTTGCCTTTGGGTCAGTTTTATTATTTTGGCTTTTCTCTATTGATCAGCAACTCGTATGGTGGGAGGGAATTATATTCATAATTCTGCTTTGTATTTACGTTGTTTATTCGATTAGAAGTTCACGTAAAAAAACCCTAATTGAGCAATCTGGTGAATTACCCACAGCCCATTCAAAAACAGCCTGGAAAGACCCATTATTTATAGTTTTGGGAGGCATCGGATTATATTTTGGTAGCGAATGGTTTGTAGGCGGTGCTAAAATCATTGCGATGAACCTTGGTATCGAAGAGCGGATTATTGGTTTGACCGTTGTGGCTGTCGGTACCAGCTTGCCTGAGTTGGTTGCTTCAGGAGTTTCAGCTTTTCGGTCGCATACCGATATGGCCATTGGCAATCTAATGGGCTCAAACATCTTCAATATTTTGTCGATAATGGGCATAACAAGTATAGTTACTACCGTTAGCATTAGCGACCTTATACTGACCAATGACTTTACGTGGATGGCTGGAATAACTGTTTTTGTTCTGCCCTTGATGATCATTAAAAAAGATGTGAGTCGTATGGATGGGTTGTTGTTGCTGTTATTTTACGCAATATATGTGATGGTCGTATTTTGGTGATTTCTCAATGTGTGAAAATCTGTTAGAATACT
This sequence comes from Cyclobacteriaceae bacterium, assembly GCA_036788235.1. Classification (GTDB taxonomy): domain Bacteria; phylum Bacteroidota; class Bacteroidia; order Cytophagales; family Cyclobacteriaceae; genus JAFIEV01. Next base: position 873 of record DAIQNU010000349.1, on the reverse strand, counting down.
TAACCGTAATGGCATTGAGCATGTTCAAGTTTATTGCTGGCCCTACTGTAGGCTCGGCATTGGGCATGAACAGGCTGGAAATCATCATAGTTACATCATTGGGCATGATGAGCTCAGTGATAGTCATGTCATTTTTTGGCATACAGCTTCGCAAATGGTACCTCAACAAGTATCATCGCCGATCCACAAAAAAATTATTTACCAAACGCAATCGCCGTATTGTGTTTGTGTGGAGGCATTATGGCACTTTGGGCATATCCATGCTTACGCCCATTATTTTTTCTCCGATGATCGGCGCGCTCATTGTTACCCTGCTTGGAGCTAAACGCAAAAAGGTATTTGCCTGGATGCTCGTAAGCGCTGTTTTCTGGTCGGTTGTTTTCTCCTATACGATGTACTGGATCGTCAATTTTTAGTTGGGGTTTAATACTTCCATTAATTAAAACATACACAAACTATCGATAGATATTGCATTTATCCATCTAGGCTAAACTGCAATGTCAGTTTGTTTATTAACCAGAAGTATTACAAATTCAGTTGGATTGTTGTTGAAAAACACCACAAACAGTGAGTGTTGATTTATTAATTATATTTTTAAAGTTTGTACCAATAAATGTAATTACAAATATTATGTATAAAATATTAACTCTAATTATCATATTGACCTGTAACTCAATACTTTCAGCTCAAACTAAAGAAATAAATCATTTCTTTCTAAAAGACAGTGTCAACTTTATGAAGAAATTTGACCAGTTGGATTTACCTGTTAAAAAGGAATTTATCAAAAATTCAAAAATAAACATATTAAAATATGAAGATTTGAAAGCAGGAGGAGTTGACTTAAAAACCATGTTAGGAAAGGTTGGAAAGTTT
>DAIQNU010000348.1:0-3900 GCA_036788235.1 Cyclobacteriaceae bacterium | reverse complement strand
GTGTATGTGGCCGATGGTTTTGGAAAAATTATAGATGGTACTTTGATTGGCGATAACCTGGGTAATGCCATTTATGCTAAATCTAAAACCGGTGTGGTATTCGATGCCAGCGCTCGTGATATGGAGGGGTTGTCTCAGATTGAGGGTTTCAATGCCGCTGTGCGTGATTGGCACCCTTCTTTCTTACGGGAAGCTATGCTTATGGGCATTAATGTGCCTGTGCGAATAGGAAATACTACGGTTTTTCCGGGTGATGTAGTATTGGTCAAAAAAAGTGGTGTAGTCTTTATACCAGCGCATTTATTAGAAAAAGTGGTGATTACTTCAGAATTTATTGCTTTGCGCGATAGATTTGGGCATCAGCGATTGCGCGAGGGAAAGTATACTCCTGGGCAAATTGACACCAAATGGACGGATGCCATTAAAGATGATTTCATCAAATGGTTGGATCAAAATCCAGATTTATTGCCTATGTCACGTCAGGAATTGGATGAATATATGAAAAACAGAACTTGGTAAGTTGTATATTTCCGCGATTTATTGAACACCAAATTCAGTGTAATACTTTGTCCTTATGAAAAAGACAATTCTGCTAACAATCGGGATTCTTTTCGCCTTACTGGCCACCCTTTTTGCTTTGGTGCCACCACATATTGTAAATATGATCACGCATTATGAGCCATATACTTTTGAAGCTGTGCTCGATTATGATTCCATGCGTACGAAGTATGGAATTTATGATAGATCGAATCCGGGGGATTATGGTTTTGAAGAATATACTGAAGTGCAGTTTAGGTCATTTAAAGACAGTATTGGTTTGAGTGGGTGGTACATACCCAGTGCGCCTAATACTGACCAATGTATAGTGCTGGTGCATGGGCGAACCTCAAACAGGTTAAAGCCCATGAAATATCTTCAATTATTCAAAGACATTGGCCTTGATACAGTATATAATTTTTTTATACCCGAACTGAGAAATTCAGGTAAATCTGAAGCCTCTAAAACCTATATGGGCTATAAATTTGGTGAAGATTTGGCAAGCAGTCTTTCTTTTCTCAAAACCGAATACAATCAAAAGGAAATAGTCGTTTACAGCTTTTCGATGGGAGCCATGGCGACATTTACTTTGCTGGGAAGACCCGAGTTGCAAAACTATTTAAATCAACATCAGGTGACAATTAACAAAATAATTGTAGATAGTCCCCTTTCCAATGTACGTGCTACGCTCAAAGTTTCATCTGATGAAATGCACCTGCCCGATTTTGTTTTCAACAGGGTATTTAATCTGTTTAGTAATCAGATAAATGGCTTTGGCGATAGTTTAAATATGCACACTTTGCTGCAAAACGTAGATCAGCCCATTTTTCTAATTCAATCCACTAGTGATGATACCACTCCTTTTGCTATTCTTGAAGAGGAACTCAATCTTTTAAAAAGTCGCGAGAACATTCAGACATGGATTGTGGATGGCCCGGGACATGTGTTAATCTATCAGGACAGCGCGTTTATGCAAACCTATACAGCAAAAGTTGAAGAATTTATGAAGTAATGATGTTGGATGTAAAACTGGTATTTTTAATGAGCTTTTTCGGAATTCATAACTAAATGAATTGCAGGTAAATGTAAATGATAAGTGGTAGAATAAGCTTATGTCCTTGTACTACTGAATCTTTTAAATATTAAATAGATCTCAAATAAGCTATTTTGTTGCTTTTAATTCGCTGAACTTTTCTATGTGTTTTTTGAATGTTCATTATTTCCCTTACATGTTGCCGCTAGGCAAACTACCATAAAGGATAAATTTTCGAATTTTTTCATAGTGTAAAGGGTCAAATGAGCCAAAAAACACTGTTTGTCATATTAGTATTATACAACTTTTTCTAAGTTATGTAATGTGAATGGGGTATTTAAGAAGATTGCCATAAAGGAAATCCCGACATTTGAACATCAATCAAACAATCCGGTAATGTGCCGGAATTTTTTTAGATTTAACCGGGTTAGCCATATGCAGAAACTATTGAAAAACGGAAGGACTTCAGTGCGGGTAAGGATATTTGACCGCTCAGAAGCAGGTGGTAAAGTGGTCGTGTCCATAAGCTCCAAACAGGGCAAAGAAATGCAGGTAATGTTTCATGATGCTTACCACGCCTATGCATTTTATAGAGAATGCAACAGCGATACCCTGGAGCTACTGAATGAATACAATCACCTCGGTTTTATGGTAGAAACCGGCTATACATTTTTTAATATGCCACTCAACTAAAATCAAGGCATCCAAGGCTCAACTAGCTTGGTGTTGAGTCCATTGGGTACTAAAATGCAGTGTACACCTAAAGCAGAAACATCTTTTATGTTTCGAAATTCATCATCAAAAAATACCATCTTTTGATAAGGAACTGCGCTTTGAAATTTTAGCTTTTCAAAGTGGATTGTCTTGCGGTCGGGAAATATTTCTTTAAACTTGAAATAATGGCTTATATCAAGAAGTTTAATTAATTCGATGGCCCATTCTGGTTCTTCCGTCCTTGAAGCAAGAGCCATAGTGTTTCCTTTTGATTTTAGCTTATCAAGTATGGGAATTACTTCTGGATAAAGCCGAATATGCCTTCCCCTTTTATCATAAACTTCACTTCCTTTTATGGCAAAAGGTGGGTTGGTGCAATCACACCAAGTACCACCGCAATCCCATAGCGTAAAATCAAGGTCAAAAACAAACATCATGACAAGGTTGCAGGGATTTTGCCTGTTTTTTTCATAAACCAGCCCATGCATTTATGAAATAGATCAGCATTTTTACAAAACATCATCGGACAACCAGAAGGTATCAAGGTAATCTGGTTTTGCCTGGCCATTTCTATCGCTTGGGCATCGAAACTGCCGCCATCAATAGATTTGTGAATCCAAACCACCCTGACACCATGGTCAATAGCCTGTTGCATAAGTGCGACGGTAGCTTTTGGATGTGCCGCTATCACCAATGCTTGCACCTTTTCACCAATAGAAGCAATGTTTTGATAACAGTTGATTCCATTAATTTCTGAAGCGGCGGGATTTATCGCATACACAGTTTTCCCAAGGGTTTGGAGCTTTTGGTATATTATATTGGCCGGAGAATTGCCGGTACGAGAATAGCCGGCAATGGCGAAAGTTTCTGCTGCAAAAAAATCATCAACAGCTTTTTGTAAAGGTATCATAAGCCTCCAGTTTAAAAACCCGAATATACTGCTTTATGGAACTTTATAAAAGAGTTTGGCCTGCTTTACTTTACGGTTTGTAGTCTGTAAGATTTTCTCATTAAAGATTTTTTCTAATAAAGTAAAAGCATTTTTCGTAAACCTTGATCAATAAATGCTCAGGTTTGATCATTTCTTGTGGTTGAGATCAAGTAATTTTAGGTTTGTTTGTGGAAGGTCGTTTTTGACCATTTCTAACAACAAACCTTAAGCTAAAACCCAAAATAAAGATTAGTTGCTATGAAGCATTTAAAGCATTTTTTTACCTCGTTAATTTTGTTGGGATGTGTTTATTATGTCCATGCAAATGATTTCGAACATCCAAGAGGAATTATTGCCAAAACAGACCTGCCGCTGATTCGAGAGCGCGCCAAGGATCCAGAATTCAGACAATATGTCGAAAGTATTTTGCTTACAGAAAAAGAATTGAGTGGAAACATACACACGGATCTTGATATGGGTAAATTCTCTAAAAGTCATGTGCTTGGCTTGCAACAGGCTTTTTTATATACTCTGTACGAGGATGCAACCTGGGCTGAAAAGGCCTATGAGAACATGGAAAAGACCATTCAAGATTCTGTGATTTTTCAGGATGTTACCAGTCGTGGGCTCAACCGCGCGACTGTACTTTTTAACATGGCCATTGTTTATGATTTGTGTTACCCAG
>DAIQNU010000347.1:0-3903 GCA_036788235.1 Cyclobacteriaceae bacterium | reverse complement strand
AGGCCATTGACCTGCGACTTAGCAATGGAACCGATAATTATGTGAGCACTCATATCATAGAAGATGATTATGGCTGGGTTACCGCCAGCACACCAGAACACAATCTGGCCATAGGCTACCTATGGAAAAAGTCGGAATATCCATGGATAAATGTGTGGCATCACAGCATTGATGATTCACCAGTTGCCAAAGGCATCGAGTTTGGTACAACGGGTATAGGAAAACCCTATGAAGATTTGCTAAAAGTAGATACCAGGTTTTATGGCTATAATTCATTTGAATATTTAGATGCCGGCCAAAGTCAGGTTAAGTCCTTTATTTGTTTTTTGATACCTTTACCTACCAATGATGGCGAAATTAAAAATGTTAGTCTGGTAGATTCAGGAATAGAAATACTTTTTGATAATCAAGAAAAGGTTCTGCTAACTACTGATCTAAAACTTTAATGAATATTTTAAGTGAATGCAAATAGCGTATTTTTTTATAAATCACATATAATTCGCATTATGAAAAACTCTTTTAACCTAATAGTACTGGCTGCTATAGCTTTCAGTATGTTTGCTTGTACCGCCAAAGAAAAGGCACAAGAAATTGATTTTGTCGTAGATAACCCTGAGAAATTATCAGGAAAAAATTTCGGGATAGTTATAGAGCGCTCCCAAATCGAAGCTAAAATAGCACAAATTCCAACGGGCGAGTTGCCTTATGCTACTGATGTGAATGGTGAACCAATCCCATCGCAAGCTGATGATTTAAACTTTGATGGTGAATGGGACGAACTGGCTATTTTACTAGATTTAGATGCAGAAAATGATCAAAAAATTAGAATCAAATTTGCTAAAGCTGAAAATTACCCGGATTTTCCCAAACGCACCAATATAAGGTTTGCACACAAAGATGGTGAGGAATATCATGATTTAACAGAGCATACCCTTCCTAAAGATCATTCCCAAATGAGTCCGACTATGAATTACCAAATGGAAGGGCCTGCCTGGGAAAACGATTTGGTTGGGTTCCGCACTTATTTCGATCCAAGAAATGGCTTTGATATTTTTGGTAAAAAAACCCGGGACATGGTCATGGATCGGGTAGGCATCGACGAGAATTATCATGAAATGCAGTCTTGGGGAATGGATGTGCTTAAAGTCGGTAACTCATTGGGTGCAGGCGCTTTGGCATTGCATAAAGACGGCACCTTATACAGATTGGGCGAAGTGGAAAAGCAGACCTACAGATTTATTTCTGAAGGCCCTGTACGGGCACTTTTCGAGATCGTATTTGAAGGCTGGCAAGTAGGTGATGAAACCATTCGGGCAACCAGAAGAATTGAAATTTGGGCTGGTAGCCACGGGTTCAATAGCTACGTTACTTTAGATGGATTTACCGGGCAAAGAGATCTGGTAACAGGCGTTGTAAATATGAAGAGTGATACTATGAGATTTACTGAATATGACAATGGAACAAAATCAATATCTACTTTTGACAAGCAAACTGAAAACCTTGATAATCCTGATGAGTATTTGGGAATGGCACTTTTGGTAGATGGTTCAGATTATATAAATCATGGCACTACAGACACTGCAGGGGAAGGTATAATTAACACATATTATGTATCTCTGAAAGCTGAGGCTACAAAACCGGTTAAATTTGCTTTCGTTTCGGCATGGGAGGTGCAGGATTCGGCTTTTGCTACCGAAGAGGGTTTTTTAGAAGCGCTTAAAAAAGAATCAGCAAAATTTAAAAAAGTGACTTTAGCTGATTTGGAGTAATATCAAGAATTAGAAATAAAAAAAAGCCGTCGGAAAACCTAAAAGGCATTTGCTTTGGTTTTCTGACGGCTTTTTCAGTTATGCCACCTGAAGGTCTCTATAAATCAACTCTTCACTAGTGAGTGTATAAAACAAGTTTTGAAGCTCGTGAACAAAATATACTGTATCAATCATTCTTTGACGGTAAAAAACTTGTGCATGACCTTCGGAAAGATGCACTTGAATACCCTTCAAAAAATAGGTATGGGTGGTGCTTGTGCTGGCCAAATAATAAAAGCCAAAGCTTTCAATCCAATCCTCATTGATTGGGATACCCTCTACTCCATGCATCTGTTTAACAATTTCTTCAAGACTGAGTGTTGTAATCCTATAAGCCTCTTTTTCCTTTAAGATAAAATTGCCCGGCCTAAGCTTGGTCTCTGTCTTTCTTACTGTATTCATACATCGAAAAATTTAGTTAGTGGTTGATTGATTCCCTAATTTATTAAAGAAGATTGAATAATCAACGAAAAAAATTTTAAATATTTCAAAAAGTAGTTATTTAATATTGGCCTATTGATAAAATGATTAATAAATAAAAAACACTCATCGTATAAACGAAAATGAGGCTTTTAGGGTTGATAATCGATATAAATATTAAATGAAATTTAATTGCAAACGTTTTAATTTGGTACAATCAAAGATTTTTAGGAAATTACCTGCTGGTTAGGTGTAATTTTTTAGGACAGATTATGTAAGTAATTGAGCTTGGTAATCAGGGATAAATTTCAGTTTATTGTTTTTTGTCGAAATCGGAATAGTCTTTGTACAGCTCAATTGATGCAGTCAAATTTTCTTAATTTATTTAAATGCATCATTCATTATAGAAATTGACCTAATAAACATAAAAGTAGTTTGTTAAATTTTTCAACAATATATTTTCAAAAATGAAAGATACAGAAAACAGCAGGAGGGATTTTATAAAAAAAACAGCCCTCGGTACAGCCGGTTTAACCCTCGGTTTCAGTGCCAAAAGTTATGCCAGGATTATTGGTGCCAATGAGCGTGTCAATGTTGGCATCGTCGGATTTTCAGACAGATCAAAAAGTTCTTTGATTCCGGCATTTTTCAATAATGCCGAAAAACAAAATTTCGATATCATTGCCGTTTCGGATATCTGGAATCGACGCCGCGATGAATGCGTAAGCTACATGAAAGATCGTTTTGACAAAAAAATCAAAACCTATCGCAACAATGAGGAGCTGTACGACAAAGGAAAAGTAGATGCAGTAATCATTGCCACGGCTGACTTTCAGCATGCGCTGCATACCAAAGAAGCAGTTGAGGCTGGATGTGATGTATACGTGGAAAAACCTTTTGCTGAAACCATGGAGGACAACCGTGCTGCCAAGGCAGCCATTGACAAAGCCAAGAAAATTGTACAGGTAGGCTCACAAAGACGCTCTGCACCCAACTACCATGAAGCTGAAAAATACCTCAAATCTGGAGAATTTGGTGATATAGTAATGGTAGAAATGACCTGGAATGTAAACCAACCCGGTCGCTGGAGACTGCCAAAGCTTGTTAGCGAAATACGCGAAAAAGACACAGATTGGAAGCGCTACCTGATGAACCGCCCATACGAAAATTGGGATCCCAGAAAATACCTTGAATACAGACTATTCTGGCCATATTCATCGGGCATACCCGGCCAATGGATGGCACACCAGATCGACACTGTACATTGGTTCACTGATTTGCCACATCCAAGAAGTGTAGCTGCCAATGGTGGTATTTACCTATGGAAAGATGGCCGTGAAAATTTCGATACTATGACAGCGGTATTCGACTACGGCCCGCTAGATGACAAATCAAAAGGATTCCAGGTTCAGTATTCTTCGCGTTTTACCAACTCAGCTGGTGGTACCAAAGAAATCTATTACTCTAATGGTGGCGAACTAAATCTCGATACCAACAAGGTAACTGCCAATGGCGGTTTGTCTGAAAATCATGCCCGTGCCATGGACATGAAGCCTAATTTACTAGAGGAGTTTGAATTAGGTGCTAAAGCTAAAATGGTGACTGATGCCAACACAGGCTCTGATCCTATGACAACGCTACACATGCTCAACTGGATGGAGTGCGTGAGGAGTCG
>DAIQNU010000346.1:0-3919 GCA_036788235.1 Cyclobacteriaceae bacterium | reverse complement strand
TCTAGGCGTGCAGTCGCCATTGGCACCTGTGCTGGACATCAACAACAACCCAAAAAACCCGGTCATCAATTTCAGGTCTTTTGGTGAAGATCGCGAAAAGGTAGCAACTAAAGCAATGGCTTTTGTACAAGCCTTACAAGCCCAAAATATATTGGCTGTGGGTAAGCATTTTCCAGGGCATGGTGATACAGCCGCAGATTCACATATGGAGCTGCCTGTTTTGTTACACGATCTTGAACGCATTCAAAATACAGAGCTATATCCTTTTAAAAAATTGATTGATTCTGGTATTGGTGCCATTATGACCGCCCACTTACAGGTGCCGTCATTAGATAATCGACCCAATATGCCGGCCACTCTGTCCGAGCGTATATCAGGAAACTTATTGCGTGAGCAGTTAGGTTTTAAGGGGCTTGTAATCACCGATGCGCTCGACATGAAAGGCATCACAAATCACTATAAGCCTGGCCAGGCCGACAAGCTGGCTCTGATGGCGGGTAACGACATTATCACCAATAGCATGAGTGTAAAGGATGGGGTGATGGAAGTTCAAAAGGCTATAGAATCAGGTGAATTGACGATGGATTGGCTCGATGCAAAAGTAAGGCGAATTTTGGGCATGAAAGCATGGACTGGACTAAACAACTGGAACCCTATAGAAACTGAAGGCCTGCTCGATGATTTGAATGATGACTTATCTGTAGAACTAAATAAAGTACTTGCAGAAAAATCAATAAGCTGTATAAAAAATAGCAACAAGAAGTCTGCCTACCCGGTGCATAAACCAATAATGATGGCCTCTTTACATATAATTTGCAAAGGCAAAAATCAGACTGATAAATCTATGGATCATCATCTAAAGCTTATGCACAATAGTGGCGGTGCTGATCATTTCTGCAACTTATTGCAAGAAAAAACTAGCATTAAGTTACACTTTTTATGGGATGAAAGCACTGGAAAAAATGCCCTTTGGCAAATTATCGAAAGGCTCAAGAGCTTTGATCATGTGGTTTTGGCTTTTCATGGAGTCAATGTAAAACCATTCAATCGTTTCGATATTCCTAAAAAGTGTTTAAAGCCTATAGCACATTTATTTGAGCAAAATTCCGTATCGCTAATCGTTTTTGGCAATGCCTATGCCCTCAAAGAAATCAAGCATCATGATAAAGCTGAGCGAATTTTAATAACATACCAAGAGAGCATATATACCCATGAGGCTGTAGTGAAATGGCTCGATGGAGGAATTGTTGCAGAAGGCAAACTACCCGTTAGTATAAACTCAACTTATGTGGCTGGTGGCGATAGTCTTTAAAATATAATAGCATGCGCATGATCTCTATAATAATTTTTTTACTTACTTAGTAATGTAATCAACCTCTTATTGAGTGTTTGTAAGTTATTCATTTTTAACTTATTGAAATTTTTTAGAGAAAAAATACTCAATAAAAAATTATTAATTAATTATAATAACTAATCGCAAATACCTGTATTTAAGTCATTTACCTTCATTGCAATATCCGCAAATTTCTTACATCGAAGACTTTTTAATCGTGTAGAAGTTTTGATTTATTTCGCTGCTTACTTTTCTACCCTTAAATAGAGCGTTATGGCCTTTTTCTCCAGAAGGTCAATTATAGGTGATGCTTTTTGGCCTATCAGTGATTTTGTCAAATCCCTGTTTTCAGGGATGTTTTATACACATTAATTCGGAAAATTTGTAAGTATTAAATCAAATATCACTCACTAAAAAGGACTTTAGAACCATCCTTAGATTGAGGTTTATATTTATACATTATCCTAAAAGCAATAATAATGAACAAAATTTACCGAAAAGCTTTATTCCTACTCCTGATGCTATCTTGTCAGCTTTCCATGGCTCAGAATAGAACCATCAGTGGTGTAGTAAGAGATGCGCTCGATGATTCACCAATTATCGGAGCCAATGTGATAATAAAGGGATCTCCTAGAGGAACTATTACAGATGTTGATGGCAATTTCAAGATCGATTTAGGACCCAATGAAAACACTTTAACCTTTTCTTATATTGGTTATGGAAGTGAAGAAATAGAATTGGGCAACCGAACCTATGTTGAAGTTGCCTTGTTTATGGAGCTGAAAGAACTTGGTGAGATCGTTGTGACGGCCTTTGGTATAGAGCAAGAAAAGAAGGCACTAAACTATGCCGTGCAAGAATTGAAATCAGATGACATAACCCGAACACAGCAAAGCAATATAGTGAATGCCATGCAAGGGCAGATTGCGGGGGTGCAAATTACCGGTGGTGGAGCACCCGGCGCGCCCTCGCAAATTCTCATTAGAGGTGGTTCGTCCGTAGGCGATGGTCGCGACAACCAGCCTTTGTTTATTGTCGATGGTATTCCCATTGACAACTCCGCACTCGAAACCGGCGGTAACCGTGCCATGGACTTAAACCCTGCTGACATCGAATCACTTACTGTCTTGAAAGGGCCTTCTGCAGCGGCGCTTTATGGGGTACTTGCTGCCAATGGAGCAGTGATTATCACTACCAAATCTGGCCAGGCAGGCAAAACTGTAGTCAACTTCGGCGCCAATGTGGCCTTCGATAGACCAACCAGATATATGCCGCAGCAAAGGACTTTTCAGCGTGGTATAAATGGGCGGCCTGACAATACAACTGTGAGTTCCTGGGGGCCTACCTACCGCAGAGATCAACAAATATTTGATAACCAGGAGAATTTTTTCGATACAGGTGTAACACAAAATTATGACATAAATGTATCGGGAGGCACTGAAAATACGCGCCTGTATTTTTCATACTCTATGCTAGACCAAACGGGTATAGTGCCCATGACCGATTACGACAGGCACAATTTTCTGATGAAAGGGTCGAATAAGCTAAGAAAAAACCTTACGCTAGGGGCTTCTGCCAATTTCATTACCTCTAAAAATACCCGTGCATTTTCTAACAGCTCAGGGGGCTTTATGAACATTGTAATGAACTGGCCACTCAGTGACGATATGCGCAACTATAGAAATCCAGATGGAACAAGAAGATTTCTTCAGCCTATCGATTTGGTGCCAGCTCAAACTGACAACCCTTATTGGTACCTTGAAAACAACCCAACTATTGACAATGTAAATCGATGGATCTCTCAAGCCAATTTGGTTTATGAACCTCTAGACTGGTTGACTTTTACCTATAGAATTGGTCTGGATCGTACCAATTTTCACATGAAACGCCAAAGAGCTATATCAACCGGTGGTAATGGCGTGGGTTCGGTTCAAGATATGGAACGCGATAACCAGATAATTACCTCTGACATCCATGCCAGCATTAATAAAAAGATTGCGCCCAAACTTACAATATTTGGTATAGTGGGTAACTCAGTGCGTATTGATGAATCGCGTACTATGGATGTTTTTGGTGAAGGATTGCTCAATGAGGGCTTGTATACAATAAATAATGCTGAAAGAAGAATCCCTACTAGTAGCCTTACTCGTCGCAATATTGTTGGAGTATTTGGTGATATAAAGCTCGATTACAATGGCATAGCCTACTTAAACGCAACGGCTAGAAATGACTGGTCTTCCACATTGCCCCTCGATAACCGATCTTTCTTTTACCCATCTGTGAGTGCAGGTCTGATTTTCTCTGAATTATTGAATTTGAACCAAAGTGGGTTTTCATATGGTAAAATAAGGGCTTCATGGGCGCAAGTAGGTTTTGACGCGCCACCACACAGATTGTTTCCGGTTTTAGTGCCTAATCTTTCACTTGGAGGTGGATTTGCAAATTTCCATACGGCAGGTAATCCCAATTTAAAACCAGAAACCACTACATCTATGGAAGTGGGTGCCGAACTTAAGTTTTTCAACAACCGATTTGGCATAGATTTTACCTATTATGATATGCTTACCGTTGATCAGATTATTTCGG
>DAIQNU010000345.1:0-3923 GCA_036788235.1 Cyclobacteriaceae bacterium | reverse complement strand
CTGTATAGTCAATTGTATTACCATTGACTATGCAGATAATTCCAATGCTTTTCAGGGGATTATCCATGACCTCACAATGCGTAAGAAAGCTGAGAGAGATATGCTGATCGCTGAAAAATTGAGCATGACCGGCAAAATTGCCAGAACTATTGCACACGAAGTTCGAAATCCCCTCACCAACTTAAATCTGGCGCTTGGACAACTTAAAGAAGAGTGTGCTGAAAAGAAAGATGATGTCACAATGTATCTTGATATTATTCAGCGAAATGCACAGCGAATTGAACAACTGATTTCAGAAATGCTCAATTCGTCGAGACCCGGTGAGTTGGTACTAAAACATACAGACCCTGCCTGTCTTTTTGATGAAGCGCTAAAGCACAGTAATGATCGTATGAAACTGAAGGGTATTAAGCTTTCTAAGCACATTCAAGATAATTTGCCATTAATTAATGCCGATCAGGAAAAATTGAAAATTGCCTTTCTAAACATTATAATAAATGCTATAGAAGCTATGGAAGCTGACAAGGGTATTTTAGAAGTTGAGATAAGCAGTGTACAAGACGAGATAATTTTCAGAATTAGTGATAATGGAAAAGGAATAGCAAAAGATGAAATAGTAAAATTGTTTGATCCATTTCATACAGGAAAGAAAAATGGGATGGGGCTGGGGCTTACCTCAACCCAAAATATTCTTAATAGCCATAAAGCTCGTATCGAAGTTCAAAGTGAGTTGGGTGAAGGTACTACATTTTCTATTTTCTTTAAGCCCATAGAAAAAGACGTAGATTAAGTGAAAGAATCTGACTTGCGAGCCAGGAATGGCAGCTTGAATAGAAATACAGCGTTGTCAAACATCATTGAGTTTTAATTAAGCATTGTTTACAATATGACCTCAGAACAAAAAAACGAAACAAAATTTTCGATTAAAGACTTGCCATCTCTTGTGGTAGAGACAGCCAAAGCATGGAATAAGGACGATCCATGGCGATTAAGTGCCATTGTAGCCTATTACGCTGTATTGTCTTTACCAGGTTTGCTGGTTATTATTATTCAACTTGTTGGCTACATCTGGGGAGTTGAGTTGGTCGAAGGCAAAGTTTACAATGAAATTAAAAGTTCAATGGGTGAAAGCGCTGCTGACTCCATGCAATCTATATTTAAAAATGCCAATGAGGACGATAGATCCATAATTGCAACAATTATAGGTATAGCTACATTAATTTTTGGTGCGACAGGAGTATTTTATCATTTGCAATTATCTATAAATAATATTTGGCAAATAGTGACAACTCCGAAGTCCAACTTTTTAAAATTACTTTTTGACAGAGCCAGAAGTTTTGCCTTCGTACTTGTAGTCGGATTTCTGTTGCTAACAAGCTTTGTGATTTCCACGGCACTTTCTGCTATGCAAGAGTATATCAATCTATGGTTTCCGGGAATCAGCATTTACGTAGCACGGTTGGTCGATTTAGGACTATCCCTTTCAGTCATCACTGTTTTATTCGCACTCATTTTTAAGTTTCTTCCTGATGCGCATATCCGTTGGAAGAGTGTATGGATAGGCGCTTTTCTTACTTCATGTTTGTTTATTTTAGGCAAACTCATTTTGGGTTTTTATTTTGGACAGGCCAATCCCGGGAGTATTTATGGAGCAGCAGGGTCTATGGTTATTATTATGCTGTGGGTGTCTTACTCTTGTTTGATTCTGTTTTTTGGCGCAGAATTTACCTGGATCTACACTCGAAAATATGGATATGGTATCAAGGCCAAAAAGTACTCGAAAATAGTTTCTGAAGAAACAGAAATGGAAAGCGACTTGTGAGTGATGAGTTGTTGCGTGATGCGCTAACCGTAATGCGTGATGCGAAATCCGTGATGCGTGATAGATGACGAGTTATAAATGTTAAATTATAAGTGATGAGTTGATGCTACAAAAGCTAGCGCACGTGTGTCGCGTGTGCTTCCTTTGGTCTGGGCGGCACCACTTCGTTGTAAAATATCGTCCTTTCAGGGCTTCCACTGTTTCTTTCCAGGCATTCCTTCCTAAAATTAATGAATCTCGTCATTTCAAATGAAGGATTTTTTTCCTTCAAACATCCACCTTTCACCTTTCACCTTTGACCTTTTTTCCTTCCAACTTCCAACTTTGAGCTATTCTTCCATCATTCAGACCCCCCTGCTCTCTGCCCTCCGCTCTCCGCCCCCAGCCTTTGACCTTTCAGCCTTGACCTTTATCACTCAACTACCCGCATAAATAATTAACGCTATGCCGGCTATGAAAAGCGCAAACATAGCCACGAGCAATCCATTGGTTCCTTTGGGCGCCTGCTTAAATTCTTTCCAAATAAAAACACCCCAAAATGAAGCTACCATCGTGGCACCTTGACCAAGTCCATAAGAAATGGCTGGCCCAGCTTTCTCTGCCGCAATAATGCTAAATGACATGCCAATACACCAGATAATTCCACCCAATACGCCCATCAAATGTATTTTTGGCTTGCCTGCAAAGTACATTTGGTAAGAAACAGGTGCGCCTTCTACAGGTCGCCGCATGAGGATGGTATTGAAAATAAAATTGCTGGCTAAAATGCCCAAGCTAAATATAAACACCGCTGCATAAGGCGTGAATTTTCCGGCTGCCGGATTGCTAAAATCCATCGAAATAGATTGTTGCACAAAGAAATAAAACAGAGACATCAACAAACCTCCGATTAATGCCAACCATAGTCCTTTGGCAGGAGCTTTTTTTGTTTCGGCAGATAGTTTGCGGTAAGCCAAGGCATCGAGCACAATAGCCGCTGCGACCAGCCCAACCCCAAGAAATAGAAAAATGGGATCCCCTTTTTGCTCCGAAATATAATTGATGATAACACCTAAGACTAAGGCCAGACCTATACCTACCGGAAATGCCACCGACATACCAGCCACAGCAATCGCCGCAACAATGAGTATATTGGCCAGGTTGAAAATGATGCCGCCCAGAAAAGCAAGGCCGAAACTAGCTGCTTCGGCTTGTTGTAAATCTGCAATAAATCCACGCCCTTCGCTTCCACTGCTTCCTAATGTCAATCCAAAAACAAGTGATAGCAAAACGGTGCCAATTACATAGTCCCAATAGAAGAGCTCAAACCTCCAGGTAGCCTCTGCTAATTTTTGAGTATTGGCCCAGGAACCCCAGCAAAGCATGGTAATGAAGCAGAAAATGACTGCCAACGAATAGGTTTCGATGATAAACATAGTAGTAGATTAAATATGGGGGTTTGAGTTATGGCTCGAGTTGGTAGTTTTCCATTCTATCAAAAAAGTCAGCCATAATTGCTTGTTTATCGAAGTTTTCCCAAAGTACCATTATGCGTGAATTTTCCGGGCGTTCCTCCCATTTATTGTCAACTAGTATGGGAGCCGGAATTTCCTTGCGCTCTGCCCAATCTGGATTTTTTACGATCGCTACCGCAGCCATATCAAATAATGCCCTGGTGCCTGCTTCATCATTTGTGTCAATGTGTTCATACAGATTTACAGAATAGTCGCCAAAATTATTAAATGTGCCTCCATGTCTTCCTATAACCGGCTCTGTAGCTTCGGGGCCTTTTCCGGGCATGTTTTCATTTATTTCTGCACGATTGGCGGTAACGGCAGCGGTGCCTGTGGCTCTACCATATCTTACAGTAACCATTTCAAATGGCACATCAAAATCCAGTATATAATTCATAGAACCAGGATCATTGTTTTGATTGTATTCACCTGGGGCAGGGTAGTTTGAGCCAAGCCACACAATTCGCACTTTTGATGCTATGGAAGGATCTTTTTCCAACGCTAATGCTATATTGGTCAACTTACCAACAGGCAATAAAATCAACTTCTCACCTTCTATCGCGTGTGCTTGCTCAATAATGAAATCTACGGCTTCGTGCCCATCAAAC